>SKND01000185.1 GCA_007120695.1 Bacteroidales bacterium
CCTTTTTCACAAAAGATCATATTGTTATACCTTCATCTGCCGAAGAAAAATACTACAGGAGTTTTATTACCAGGGCTATAAAAAATTATGAAGTAAGGTTGCAAGGAATCGGCCTTGAGATTATTAATACCGATTGCAAACCGGTACTAAGCCTTGAAGATGATCTTGAAGGCAGGCCTGTTCTTTTATTAACCTTTAAATATGGTAACAAGATTTGTCAGGCCGGATATAATAACAATTGCTGGGTGGAATTAAGTTCTTCCGGCGGAGATTATCATTTCAGAAAAATAGCAAGGGATACCGGGAAAGAGCATAATTACGGTCAGCTGTTGTGTGAACTCGGACTTATAAGTAATGATATGACGATATTCCGCCTTAACAAAACTGATTATAAAGATAATAATCCTGACGAAATTAAAGGATTATCGCTATATAATTATGTGGAATGGCTTTGTGACAATTCCGCAAATATTGAATCAGGAGGTATTGAATTAGAACAATCGTTTTATAGAGTTAAGTTTTTCACCGGCGAAGTTAAGGTAGAGATGAATTTCAGCGAAGAGAATGACTGGTTTGATATACGTGCTATTGTTAATTTTGGTGGATACAGGATACCGTTCATCAGACTAAAGTCAAACCTGTTAAAGGGGATAAGGGAATACCTTTTACCGGACGGACAAATAGCAGTGTTGCCACTGGAGTGGTTCTCAAGGTATAAGGAGCTGTTTATCTATGGTAAAACCAAGGGTGAGGAGATCAGGCTTGGCAGATATCATTTTACTATTGCTCATCAGATTGAAGGTGAAAATAATGACTCAACCGGCCTTAAACAACTGGAGATAAAAGATAATTTGGAAATACCCGGGATGCCATCCGGTATGGAAGGTATTCTGAGACCATACCAGATAAAAGGGTTTGCATGGATTTACTCACTTTATAAAAACAGGGTGGGAGGATGTCTGGCCGATGATATGGGACTTGGTAAGACTGTTCAGACGCTGACTCATTTGTGGAAGCTTAAGAAAGAGTCAGTTCCGGATGCTTTTCGGAAAGAATCTGTCCCGGATTCTCTTAGGAAAGAATCACTCCCGCATACTCTTAAGAAAACTCAAAAGGCGGAAGTTATTCAGCTTAACCTGTTTGACGGTGCTGAAAACAAAGTTACTTCTACTACAAGAACATCGCTGATTGTAATGCCACTTTCACTTATTCATAACTGGGAAAATGAAATAAAAAAATTTACACCGGGACTCAGCACCTTACAATATACCGGGATAAACAGAGGCTTGTTATTACGCAAGCTGGCGCAGTATGATATTGTTTTAACTACATATGGTGTTATAAGAAATGATTTGGAGTTGTTTTTAAATTATCATTTCTTATACATTATACTTGATGAAAGCCAGGCTATCAAAAATCCTGCATCAAAGATATCGAGGGCAGTCAGATTGCTAAAAGCTGAAAACAGGCTTGTGCTTACAGGTACACCCATTGAAAATTCACTCACAGATCTTTGGTCCCAGCTCACCTTTGCAAATCCAGGAATTCTGGGAGGATTAAAGTTTTTCAGGGAGGAATTCGCCGAGCCTATTGAAAAGCTTCAGGATGAAAGGAAAAAGGAGAAGCTCCGTAAGATAATTGAACCCTTTATATTAAGAAGAACTAAAGCTGTTGTTGAAAAGGACCTGCCCTCCATGAGTGAAAAAGTTCATTTCTGTGAAATGGATGCTGAGCAGAAGAGGCTTTACGAATCGAAAAAATCGGAGATTCGAAATGGAATACTTGAGAAATTGTCTACAAACAGAAAAAATGAAATGAGGGTTGATGTTTTACGAGGATTAATGCAACTGCGACTGATATCTAACCACCCGCAAATTGCAGGCTACCAGGGAATAGAGTCCGGTAAATTTCAAGAGGTGATAAGAAATATAGAAAATGCAAGGTTGGAAGGCCATAAGCTCTTGATTTTTTCACAGTTTGTAAAACATCTTCATATTTACCGGAATTATTTTGATAAGCAAAAATGGAGATATTCATACCTTACCGGCGAAATTAAGGAGAGCGAGCGTAAGCATATCATCAGCGGATTTCAAAACGAGTCTGACAACCTTCTTTTCCTGATATCCCTCAAAGCCGGAGGGGTAGGCCTGAATCTTACTGCTGCCGATTATGTATTTATACTGGATCCATGGTGGAACCCGGCTGCTGAGCAGCAGGCCATAAGCCGTTCGCACCGGATCGGACAGAAAAGAAATGTTTTTTCATACAAGTTTATCACAAGCGACAGCATCGAAGAAAAGATATTGAAACTTCAGCAAAGGAAATCATTACTTGCGGGTGATTTCATAAATTTGAACGATCCGCTTAAGTTATTCACCGATGAAGAGATAATCGGATTATTTGAATAGGGTTAAAAGAAAATGAAATAACTGGAATTGAAATAACTGGAATTGAAATAACTGGAATTGAAATAACTGGAAAAAATGGAAAACTTTTTAACGACTAATCATAGGTTTGCTCCATGACAAGTTTGCCATTTTCATCAAACATCAACCATCGGCCTTTTCGATCGCCGTTTTTATATTCCATATTGTAACGAAGGGTTCCTTGCTCATCCCAGATCATCCACCTGCCATGCTTCTCACCTTTCCTGTATTGGGCTTCAGCAATTTTGTTGCCAGCTTCATCCCAGGTGATCCATTTGCCATGCATTTGCCCTGAACGGTAAGAACGTATCTCGTTAAGGCTGCCATCCATATAATAGATATTTACATTCCCGTTCTTTTCTCCCCGGCGGACAGGTATCTCAAGTTTGATATTGCCGTTATCATAAAACTCTGAATAAACCCCGGTATATAGTCTGTCTTCGCCATCATAGAATAAACCTTCGGATTCGCGGATAGTATTTTGTCCGAAGGTAAGAGCCGATA
>SKND01000266.1 GCA_007120695.1 Bacteroidales bacterium
CGGGCAAGACCTATAAACTGACAGAGGAGTATCTGGGTATGGCTTTGAGGTCTCCCTTCGGCCAGATACTTGCAGTTACCTTTACCAATAAGGCCACAGCCGAAATGAAGGAGCGGATTACAGGTGTGCTGAACGGCCTTGCATCGGGCGATGATTCATCATACCTGGAAGTACTGATGGAGGTGACAGGTATGGATGAGGACTCACTCAGGAAAAAATCGCGCGAGGTGCTGGAGGATATCCTGCATAACTATTCACGCTTCTCAGTCGGGACTATTGACAGCTTCTTCCAGAGGGTTATAAGAGGTTTTGCCCGTGAATCAGGCCTTCAGTCGGCCTTCGAACTTGAGCTGGATAACAGGAGGGTACTGGATAAGGTGATAGACCGGATACTGGAAGAGACTGAAACCAACGCTGAGCTTCGTAAATGGCTGATGAGGTATGCAGACAGCAGGATCAGGGACGGACAGTCATGGAACTTCAGGAGGGATATAGGACGGCTCGGCGAGCAGGTTTTTAGCGAAACCTTCATGCAGTTCAGGCAGGAGATGACCCGGAAGCTATCTGACAAGGTATTTATGAACGATTACCTTTCGTCGCTTTATGCTCTTAAATCGAAGTTTGAAAACGAGATGAGCGGGCTTGGGTTAACGGCGCTTGGATTTATGGGGGAACGGGGACTAGCGGTGAGGGATTTTTCATACGGCGCGGCGGGTGTTGCCGGTTATTTTGAGAAGATTGCCGCCAAAAAGCAGTTTGAACCAGGAAAAAGAGTGCTCGATGCACTTGATAATCCTGATGCGTGGTCGTCTAAATCTTCAAAGAGAAGAGATGAAATTGCAGCGGCCGTTGAAGACGGGCTTAACACCTTTCTTAAAGACGCCATTGAAAAGTACTCGGCCGCTTATCCTGAGTATGTAACGGCAAACATGGTAATAGCAAATTTCTATACCCTCGGCATTCTGAATGATATTACAAGGCAGACACGTGAATATGCAGAGGAGAACAACCTTTTTCTTCTTTCCGACGTGGCTTCACTGCTTGCCGGGATAATAAACGGAAATGAAGCTCCTTTTGTTTATGAAAAGACAGGTCACTTCTACAGGCACTTTATGATAGATGAGTTTCAGGATACTTCCCGTATACAGTGGAAGAATTTTATCCCGCTCATAACCGACAGCCTTTCGGAGAACAAGAGGAATATTCTTGTAGGCGATATAAAGCAGTCCATTTACAGGTGGAGGAACGGCGACTGGCGGATACTGGCCGGAGAGGTTGAGCAGGAGATGAGACTGTTTGAACCTGTTGTCAGGCCTCTTGAGATAAACTGGCGAAGCAGGCGAAACCTGGTGGAATTTAACAATATGCTCTTCGAGCGTTCTCCAGCGATTATGCAGGAGCAGTTCAGGAGGGAGTACGCTGACTCGGCACTTCCCGGAGATGCCGGTGCGGTGCAGGAAGAACAGATAGCAACGGCATACAGAGACCACTCGCAACGGGTGCCGGATGACCCTTCAAAGGAGGGTGGCTATGTATCGGTAAGATTTGCCGGTGACGGTCATGGCAACTGGAAAGAGGAGGTTCTCGATGAACTGCCCGGGCTCCTTGCCGGAATCATCAATAAGGGATACAATCGCCGCGATATAGCAATACTCGTCAGGAACAGCAGGGATGGCCGGGATATAGCCAAAAGACTGCTTGAATGGCAGGCTGCGACCGGCAGGGATACCGGCATGAACCTGGATTTTATTTCGGAGGAGTTCCTGCTGCTGAGGGAATCTGTTTCGGTGCGCCTGCTGGCGGCACTGATCAGGTTTCTTTCCGATCCCTCCGATAAGATAAATATTGCCGAGATGCTTAACCTGTGGTGCCGCTACGTTAATCGCCAGAAGGACGACAATTTCACGGTACACGGGATCTTCGGCGGAATTACCGCAGATGATAACCGTTACCCTGAAGAGCTGCTGCCTGATGAGTTTGCGAGTGAACGCGACCATCTGCAGCAATTATCCCTTTATGAGCTTACAGAGAGGCTGATATCAATATTCGGGCTGAATAAGCTTCCCGGTGAAGCTCCCTACCTGATGGCCTTTCAGGATGTGGTGCTCGATTACTCAGGCAAAGAGGGAGGTGGCCCGGGATCCTTTGCCGGATGGTGGGAGGAGAATGGGGGCCGTTTCTCGGTTAGCAGCAGCGACAGCCAGGATGCCATGCGTATAATGACGATACATAAGTCCAAGGGACTGCAATTCAAAGTGGTGGTTCTCCCTTTCGGGGAATGGAAAACCGATCACAATCCGCTTCACGACAACTTTATGTGGTGCAGACCGGACAGGCCGCCGTTTAACCGGCTGGACCTCGTGCCGGTAAAGTATAAGTCTGAACTGGCAGGCAGCATTTTTGTGGTTGACTATTTCAATGAGAAGATGCAGGTTTTTGTAGATAACCTGAACCTGTTATATGTCGCCTTCACCAGGGCTGAGGAGGAGCTGCATGTTTTTACGCCGACGCCAGCAGAGAACAGGAAAGAAAAGGACCAGGTAAAGTCAGTCTCTGAGCTGCTATACAGGATTCTGCCGGTCCTCCCGGCCACAGGGGAGATGTCTGCTGTTTCATATCCTGATGTGCTCACCTGCAGCTGGAGTGAAGAGAAGAGGTGGTTCACGGCGGGAACAACCGGTAGCCCTTCCGGTACATCAGGAAAAGAATATACCGGAGAGTTCCGCTCCGGAGCTTACCGGGTGAATGATTTCAGGACCAAACTGAAACTCCGTCTTTACGGCAACCTTTACCTTGATAAGGAGGGAGAGACGGGTAAGAACATTGCCAGGGGGAGGCTGATGCATGAGATATTTGAAAACATAGTCACTGCTGCTGATGTAAAGAGAGCAGTGAAGCAGAAGTGTTATGAGGGACTGGTTTCATC
>SKND01000028.1 GCA_007120695.1 Bacteroidales bacterium
GGGAATGACCTTACAGTCGGAGTTACCGGTCTGGCCGGAGGCATATCCCTGTTAATAGTTACCACAGGCCTGTTTATATATGACACTATTATTAGCCGGGAAAAAATAATGTGTAACATAATATCGGAAAATATTTAGCGCTGCGACTTTTCTATATCATCCACTTTCTGCACATCTGTCATCCATCGCAATCCTGATGGATGACTTTTTATAATTCATCCGTTTGATGTGATGATCAGGTTTATTTCGCATGATTAAATTATTGTACGTTTTCGCACATCAGTTGTACTGAAAGCGGGCAGTAAAAGGTTATATCAGTGGACCAAACCCCAATCTACCAGACTGATATTGTGCTAGTTATTGTCATCGGCCTGTTTTTTGATCACCAATTGGAGGTTTGTCCTGAAATAAATATTGTATTAACAAGGCTTAATCCTATCAATTCATGTTCAGAAATCATATAGTAATAGCATTCCGAAGCTTAATAAGACAAAAGGGCTTTTCTCTGATAAACCTTGCAGGTTTAACCATAGGGATTTCAAGCTGCCTGCTTATCATTCTTTTTGTTTCAAGTGAACTGAATTATGACAGGCACCATGAAAAGTCCGGCCGAATATACAGGGTAGGAATTGAGGCTCTTTTCGGCGACAGCCATTTTTTTTCTGCAGTTACATCCGGTGCAATGAAGGATGCGCTTGATTATGAATTCAGCGAAGTTGAAGAGGCCTGCCGTTTGTATCACATAATCAGGCCGGTCATAAAGGTCAAAGAGAGTAGTTTTGTAGAGGACAATTTCTTTTATGCTGACTCAAATTTCTTCAAAGTCTTCACAGTTCCACTAATTGAAGGAGATCCTGCCACAGCCCTCTCAAGACCCAATACCGTAGTCCTTTCGCAGGAGACAGCACAGAGGCTTTTCGGCAACGACAACCCGGTGGGAAAAACATTAATGGTTAATGATAATTACCTTCTCGAAGTAACGGGAATTTCAGAGAATATGCCGTATAATTCTCATTTCAGGTATGATTTCCTTGCATCTCTTGAAACTGTTAAGCCCGCTATGGAGGAATACTGGATTCGGTGGACAAGCAACAACCTTTACACATACCTTTTACTGGCAGAAAATTCAGACAAAAGCTCTTTTACGGAGAGACTGCAGGAACTTGTTTATAAATATGTCGGACCAGAGGTTGAAATGATAATGGGGATTGATATTGAAGCCTTCGAGACAGAGGGCGGGGTTTACAGGTTCTTTATTGAAAACATAGAAGATATCCACCTATATTCAGAAGTTGATAACCAGCTGAATGAAGGAGGCAGCATAACAACTGTATATTTCTTCTCAATTATTGCCATTTTTATCCTGATTATCGCCTGCATAAATTTTATGAACCTGTCAACTGCGCGTTTCTCGGCACGGGCTAAAGAGATAGGGGTTAGAAAAACACTTGGCAGCAGCAAAGGAAACCTGGTCAGACAATTTCTGGTTGAATCGGTACTTGTCAGTCTTATTGCAATGATACTGGCGGTTACACTTCTGGAGCTGACAATTCCCTATTTCAATAAATTAACCTATAAGTCATTTGAATTCAGCTACCTGTCGGATTGGTATATTGTTCCCGGACTCTTACTGTTCAGTATGTTGACAGGAATGCTGGCAGGCAGCTACCCCGCTTTTTTCTTGTCCTCTTTCAAGCCTATCAGTGTGCTTAAAGGGGAGACCGGCGCCGGTGATCGGAGCAGCGGTCTCAGAAAGATCCTTGTTGTAGCCCAGTTCGCAATCACGATCTCGCTTTTCGCTGCAACATTCATCGTTTCGGGACAGCTAAGATTCATCCATTTAAAGGATCCGGGTTATGCTAAAGAGGGGCTGCTCGTACTCCAGAGAACTCATATACTGGGTGACCGCCAAACAGCTTTCAGGGATGAATTGCTCCGGAACGAAAGCATACTCAATGCAAGCTATTGCACCTCTTTGCCCGGGTATAATTTTTCCGGCACATCAACTCATAAATATGGAGACTCCCCTGAAAATATCGCCCAAACCCTTGTAATATGGGCTGATGAGCATTATCTCGAGACTGTGGAGATGAAACTGGAAGAAGGACGTTTCTTCTCTCCAAATTACAGCACAGACAGGGATGCTGTCATAATAAACAAGCAATTGGCAAGGGTAATGGGCATGGAACAACCAACCTCGGAAGCCCTGGCTTTTCCGCACAGAGACCTGGTAAGTCCTGTAATAGGAGTTCTTGAAGATGCCAATTTCGAATCCCTGCACCGGGACATAAGGCCTATGATTATATGGGAACTGGACAGTCCCGCATGGCTTATGGCAATCCGCCTGGATGGCAATCAAATACCATCTGCCCTGGCACATATTGAATCATTATGGTCAGAGTTTGCCGGCGACGCTCCGTTTGTTTGGTCTTTTCTGGATGAGGACCTTATGCAGTTATATACCCAGGATATCCGTACAAGGAACATATTCGAAATATTCGCAATGCTGGCTGTCTTTATTGCTGCCCTTGGATTGCTGGGCATGGCATCATTCAATACTGAAAAACGCACCAAAGAGATCGGCATAAGGAAAGCTATGGGGGCATCCCCGGTTTCAATCATAATCCTGCTGTCAAAGGAGATAAACTGGCTAATACTGATTTCAACCCTTATAGCATGGCCCGTTGCCTGGATATTAATGAACAGGTGGCTGGACAATTTTGCATACCATATTGAACCAGGCATTATTACTTTCCTGGCCGCAACAGCAGTAACATACATAATTGCTCTGCTCACGGTCGGTCTCCAGTCATACCGGGCCGCAAGGCTCAACCCGGTTGATGTATTGCAGAATGAATAATAACCATAACACAATTTTGGGCATTTACCATGTATCAATAAATTTTTACCTATAGGAATTAATA
>SKND01000013.1 GCA_007120695.1 Bacteroidales bacterium
AAAATTACCTGCTTAACGGCAGCCGTTTCTCACCCGGATACACGGCAGAACTGTTCCTGAGCGACCGCCCTTTGCTCAGCAATTACACATCGTCACTGGGTATAGCAAAACAGTTCAACCCCTTTCCCCTGGCGCGGACCAGGTTCCTTCCCGAATTCAGGGCATCAAACTATATGGCGGCAGGACTGAAGGCTGCCTGGTCAATATCACGCTCTTCAAGTGTAAGGGCGGAGGTCTATGCTTTCCAGCCACTGCAGACCATTGAGCCAGGAATGGATAACAACACTCGTTTTGAAAATATCAGTTTCAGCCCGTCATATATTGCAAATTTTGCCCTGGTCCGCCACCTCTCCCCCGGCCCGCTGAGCATCAGTGCATCCTATCTTGGCCAGGAGACAGGCACCTGGGTGTTCATGATAAACTTCGGCTACATCCTCTTCAACAGGCAGCAGTTCCTTTAAACGGGTAGCAAAATATTACAGGGCATCATCCTGGCCACAACATCAACCGGCCAGCCGCTCCATTTATATTTTTATTCCATTAAATAATATTTATTTTTGACTAACCGGTCAATCATAAATAATTCACAGAATGGCACCCCGCACACCCGAATCTGTTCACGAGTAAGAGATAGCACCTTTCTGGGAACGTATGAAAGAGATGTTCATTGTTGAAAAAAAATATAACACAAAAAATCTTAATCCGAAATAAATAAGATACTGTTGCCATGAAGACTATCATAAAACAAAATCTGACCACTTTTTGCCTGATTCTGATTGTAATAACTGCATCTGCGCAGGAAGATCCGCGTGATATAATCCGACGGATGGATGATAATTTGCGGGGAAATCAATAACCAGAAATTTAATATAATATGAGATGAAATTATTCATAACCCTGGCATGGCGTAACATCTGGCGCAACAAAAGACGTACGCTGATCTCCATGAGTTCGGTGCTGTTCGCGGTTATGCTGGCAATTACATTTTACTCCATGGAGAAGGGGACATACGACCGTATGATCGAAAGCATGGTAACCTACAGTACTGGTTACTTACAGGTTCAGGACGTGCTCTTTGAGGAGGAGCCGTCGATGGATAATGCCATGCTATTTGATGAAAGTCTGAAGAAGATTTTGGATGACATGTCGAATCAAATTGCGTTATATGTTCCCCGGATTCAAAATTTTGCCCTGGTTGCAACTGATGACCAGACCCGGGGTATTATGGTACTGGGTATTGATCCCCTGAAGGAGAGCCAGCTCAATAACCTCACTGATGATGTTGCTGAGGGAAGTTTTCTTGATCCCGATGATGATGATATTGTGGTTGCACAGGGACTGGCAGGTATACTGGGTGTTAGCGTTGGCGATACTATTACCTTGTTGGGGCAGGGCTTTCAGGGAGCTACCGCTGCCGGCAGGTATGCCATCAAGGGACTGGCAGACCTGAGGCTTCCGGAGATGAACAATAACACTATTTACATGTCACTGCCGGCGGCCCAATGGTTCTATATGGCTGAAGACAGGCTTACATCGCTATTAATAATGCCCCATAATCCAAGGCACAGCAGGGCTGTTGTCAATGAGTTGAACCAGCGCCTCGACACTGAATGGTACCGTGCGCTTCATTGGGAGGAGATGCTGGAGGATCTGCTGAGGCTTATGAAATTCGATATAGCCGGCACGATGGTAATGATGATGATCCTTTATATTGTGGTGGCCTTCGGCATTTATGGAACAATTATGACAATGATGATTGAGCGGCAAAGAGAGTTTGCCATGCTGATATCTCTTGGAATGAAACGTGGACAACTGGCAGTGATCTGTTTCTTTGAATCTCTCTTTATTTCAATTTCAGGAGCTCTTGCGGGAATATTGGTTGCGGTACCGGTGGTGGTATACTTTAAACTTTTTCCTATAACCTTTACAGGAGAGATGGCAGATACATTTGCCGATATGGGATTTGAGCCTGTTTTACCATTTTCAGCCGATCCATGGGTATTTGTTTCCCAGGCTCTTGTAGTGCTTGCCATCGCTTTTGTTATTGGGCTTTATCCGATACGTAAAGCGTATACACTTGACATAATGAAAGTTAAAAAATAAGCCTGTGAAGACACTTACAATAATATCGTGGCGTAATGTATGGCGAAACCACAAACGCAGTATTGTGATGATGCTGGCTGTTGCCATAGGGCTTTGGGGCGGACTTCTGGCTCTGGGTATTGCTAACGGACTTGTGATTGAGAGGCAAAGGACAACCATTGAGCAGCATATTTCCCATATTCAGATCCACAATCCTGAATACCTGAAAGACGACAACATAAGAAATCATATTGGCAACCATAGGGAGCTTATGAACACCATCAGCTCGATACCGCAGGTAAAAGGTTATTCCGGCCGCACAATGGTTAGCGGGATGCTTGCAACCGCGAACCTTACCACCGGCATAAGGATAATCGGGATTGACCCCCGGATGGAGAATCAGACATCAGGTATTGCTTCAAACACTATTGAAGGAAGTTTTTTTGAAGATCCCGGGCGCAACCCGATCCTGGTGGGCCGGACACTGGCTGACAAGATTAAGGTGCAGGAGCGCTCAAGGGTAGTCCTTACGTTTCAGGACTCTGATAATGAAATTATTTCGGCTGCATTCAGGGTATGTGGAATATTTCAAACCTCCAACACCACATTTGACGAAACCAATGTCTACATCCTGCAGTCTGACCTGGTCAGCTATCTTGACTCAATTACCATAGTTAGTGAAATTGCAATTATTCTTGACAACATTGACGAGTCTGAACCTGTGGCCGGATTCCTGAAGAAACATTTTCCGGAGCTTGAGATACGGACATGGGCGGAGGTATCGCCTGAACTCAGCTACCTGAATGAGATGTTCGGTGTCATGAT
>SKND01000118.1 GCA_007120695.1 Bacteroidales bacterium
AATGAATCTATCCAGGTAGAATCTTATCATCCTGATCAGTTAGTTAATTTTGAGAACGGAATGGCAGCATATCCAATACATAAATTCATGTGGGATCATAAAAAAAACAAATGGTTTTCATTCGATATAAACAGAAACCGCTGGATTGATTATGAGAATGGATCAGTGTTAAAAACAGAGTCAACCGTATCTGAAATATTCACACGCAATGAGAGATAGTGCCAGTCAGTATTAAATTAATCACTAATTTAAGCTCCCCACTTCCACAGCAGCAGTAAACTGAGCTGGGAACTAGTCTGGCCCCCTCTTGAGGTAATTGAAAAGTAATATGTTAATAAAATGTGCAGTCTGAATAAATTTGCCTGCACATTTTATTATTTTTAACACTTGATTTTTTAATAAAGCTGAATATCATAATTATGATAAATAAAATCAATATTTTAAAAGCTCTGGTTTTAGCAAGTTTTGTAATCGTATTTACAATTGTAACCGGATGCGAATCATCCAGAGAATTAACCGAAGATGATTTTAAATTTGATGGTCCTCTTGGTTCGGAAGGAGCTACTATAGAAAAACTTGAGACCAATATTTTTAAGGTAACTCTCGGACATGCACCAAATCAACCCGAATGGAATAATAAACTCAATTTCCAGATTACCGGAAATGCAAAAGGGAATGATCTGACTCTTTATGTTGAGGGTCCTCCAAGGTATGCTATGAATGAGTATTTTTACTCATGGTCGTACGATATGGAAAACTGGAATCCTGTGCATTGGAAAGCAGGTCACCGGGTCAGTCCCGAGCGGGACACACTTGTGTTCCCCGTTTTTGAACAGGATCAGGTTTATGTTGGCCACCAGGTTCCTGTTTCCTATGAACAGATAGAAGAATTTATTTCAAGCATAGAGCCAAATGAGTCTGTAAGTGTAGATACTCTGGGAAAATCACTGGGAGGTCGAAATTTATACAGACTGACAATAACAGATCCCGCCAGTCCCGTATCAGCTAAAAACAGGTGGGTACATTATTTTTCAAATTCACATCCCGGCGAACATAATGCTCAATGGCGAATGATAGGTAAGATTGAATGGCTACTTAGTGATCTGGGAAAAGATATGAGGCAACGTTCAATCTGCCACTTTGTTCTTATGATGAGTCCCGATGCTCCCTCAAATGGCTGGTATCGTGTTAACGCGCAGGGCATTGATATGAACAGAAGCTATTTCCCGCAAGGTGCCGATAAAGAAGAGCAGGCGCATGAACCATATATATTCCAACGCGACCTTGAAATTATAATGGAATCGGAATCGCCCGTTACTACTTTATGGGGTCACCACACCTGGGGCGGTATTGTTGAGCCGTTACTGTACTATGTTGAAGATGAAAGAGTAGCACACTGGACCGAATGGCGGGATATTATTCAGGAACTAGACACCGATAATCTTATAAAGCCATTGGATATAAGGGAAGGAACTCCCGGATATGGGGCAATTAGCTGGGAAGCCGGGCCCCATGAACAGTTTGGTATAAATGCTATCCTATGTGAAGGCGCCGGAGCCATTTACACAAAGGAAGAGAATAAAGAATCGGGCAGGATTTTGATTGAGGGTACTGCAAAATATTATGAAGGAACAAAAATAGATTAAAATAAATGGATTTTTATTTCCCCATGAAACGCTCCGCCTTCCAGGTTATGCTTAAACCTGTGGGGCCTGCATGCAATCTTAACTGCACCTATTGCTATTATCTTGAAAAAAAGAATCTCTACCCGTTTGCAAAGGGTTACCGGCTGGACGACGGACTGCTTGAGAAATTCACAAAGGAGTATATAGAATCCCAGGATGTACCGGTGGTAAGTTTTGTGTGGCAGGGAGGCGAACCCACGATGCTGGGACTCGATTATTTCAAAAAAGCTGTTGAATTGCAGCAAAAATACGCCAGTGGCAAAAGAATTGAAAATGCATTGCAGACTAACGGAACATTGCTTACCGATGAATTCTGCGAATTTCTTAACGAAAAAGGATTCCTGGTAGGATTATCTATCGACGGTCCCCGTGAGGTGCATGACCATTACCGGGTTACAGTAAAGGGAGAGCCATCATGGGAAAGGGTTATGCAGGGGGTCAGGCTGCTTAAAAAGCATAAGGTTGAGTTCAATACCCTTTCGGTAGTGAACGATAAAACATCTGAAAAGCCGCTGGAGGTCTACCGTTTTTTAAAAAGCATAGGCAGTCAGTTTATGCAGTTTATACCCATTGTCGAAAGGCACACCGCCGATCCCGGAGAGGAGGATGTACATTTGGTGCACCACCGGTACAGGGGTGAAGCAAAGGTAACCGACTGGTCGGTCAAGCCTGAAAAATACGGCAATTTCATGATTAAGATATTCGATGAATGGGTAAGAAGGGATGTGGGCAGTTATTACGTTCAGCTTTTCGATGTAACCCTGGCCAACTGGATGGGCGAGAGTAATCCGGGGTTATGCGTATTCTCAGAAACATGCGGTGATGCAACGGTAATGGAGCATAACGGCGACCTGTACTCGTGCGATCACTTTGTTTACCACGATTACTTCCTTGGTAATATCAAAGAGAAGCCTCTTCTTGATATGATGCAGCAGGAGAGGCAGGCAAGGTTCGGGCTGGAGAAAAGAACTAGCCTGCCTAAAAAATGCCGGGATTGTGAATTCCTGTTTGCCTGCCATGGTGAATGCCCCAAGCATCGCTTCTGTAAAACCGAGGACGGTGAAACAGAACTGAATTACCTTTGCGAGGCCTACATCCAGTTCTTTGGCCATGTCAGGCCCTACATGGACTATATGGCAAAGCAGCTGAATGCCAAAAAGCCTCCTGCAAACGTAATGCAGTGGATAAAACAGAAGGAGCAGCCCGTTGCC
>SKND01000163.1 GCA_007120695.1 Bacteroidales bacterium
CCTTCTACCGTTGATGGCTGGGCCAACCTTACAAACTTCAGTATTTTTGATAATGCTCTTGAAGGGGAAATGCCCGATGCTGTTTCCGGATTCACTAAATTAAGGGATCTTAAAATAAGCAAAAACCGGTTTACCGCTCTGCCTGAAAATATTGGTAACATGGCAGAATTAAGATCTATTGATGCTGACAATAACCTTTTGGAGACAATACCGGTATCAGTGTCGCAGCTTCAGAATCTATACGGGCTCAACCTGATGAATAACAAAATCCGGGTTCTGCCTGATCTGGGTGAAATGCCTGCTTTATGGTACCTGCGCCTGACTGATAATCTGATTGAATCAGTGCCGGAGTCAATCGGTAAGATGGGCAGACTTTCAGAGCTTTACCTTACTGGTAACAGCATCTCTGAATTACCCTCGTCTATTGAAAGACTGACCAGGCTCCGGGTACTCGCGCTGAATCGGAACAGGCTGACCACTGTTCCTGTAAGCCTGTGCTTCCTTGGCAACCTGAAGCAGTTGTTCCTGGCTGATAATAACATCTCAGGTCCTTTACCCCCGCTTGGTCACCTGGGTCTGGATTATATTGATATAAAAAACAATAGTTTTGTGTTCAGTGATATAGCTGCTTCTCAGCTGCCTGACCAGACGATCCATACGGGTGATTACACCTTTGATTATCGTAATCAGGCAATAGTCAGCCTGAGCGATTCCTTGTTTTTATTTACCCCCGGAGATTCATCCGGAATTGATATCAGGTCGGTTACAAAGCTTGCTCATCCTGAAAACCAGTATGAATGGTATAAAAATGACCAGCTTGTCCAGACCGGACCCTATCTGGATTTCTCCGGTTTTTCTGAAGATGATGAAGGGATATATTATTGCAGGGTAAAGAATACGGTGTACAGTAAATTGCTTGTACTTGAAACCGGGCCGATTACAATAAAGAGTGGCGTAGATGCTTTTTATGATAATGGGTTCGTTGTAACATCGAGGGCCTCAGCAACATCACAGTTTACGGATAACACCGTTATGCTTGTTGCTCCTGCTGATGTAAGGGGAGAAATTGTCTGGCAGGCTTCTGTGGATTCAGTTGACTGGCATGATATTTCTGAGGCTGCCGGTCATGATGGCATCAAAGAGAATAATATTTCATTTGAGAAGAATAGAGTTCTGACAGAACCGGTGACCCCGGCATATTATCGTTATATGATTCTGGAGGATAACTGTGATCCTGTTTTTAGTGATGTTGTCAAGATCAACTCATACGCGGATATGCTTGTTGATACCCTGCTTAATGTAACTGACAAGGAAATTGTCATAGCAGTAGATAGTATTGAGATTATTATCCCGCCACATTTTGCAGATGAAGATTTCAGGTTGACTGTTAAAAAGCTAAAGGATCCGCCTGATTCACCCGATCATGTAATACTGGGCAGTGTTTATGATGTAGAGGTAAGCTTTGGAAGCATCTTTGATTTACCACTGCTTATAAAACTGAAGAATTTTGACAAAGAGATATTTGATGCCGGGTACCTGGATAATTTCAATGCGGTTTATTTTGATGACCTGTCACAACAATGGGTGCCTTTCGAAAAAGGAGGTATTAGCCTGAAGGACAGCACTATCGTTTTTGAAACTATGCATCTTACCAAGCTGTCCTGGTGGAAAGACACGGAGGCTTTGTGGGGCTATACAGATGTGTTTGTAAGGAATAATGTCCGGGTTTTTTATAAGGAGGATGACAGGAGTTTCTTTGATTACATTTACGGTAAAAATCAAACCCTGCATGACTGGCACCTGCCTGCCTCTGATCCGGAGTATGATACACCCCTTATGATACAGGATATTGCACACTTCCTTCATGAGGTGATGGATAAATTTGAATACGAAGAATTGCCTGTGCCAAACCATAACTTCACTGTGTATGTTAAAGAGATGGATGATTACGGGTCTGTTGGGATGCTGGGGTTACTGAATCACTACATGAATATAAACAGGGATATTGCAACTCCCGAACAACTGAGAAGTCTTGTAGCTCATGAATTTATGCATTATACGCAGGATAACTATATTACTGCACATGCCGGGAATATTTTCTGGATGGAGGCACATGCGCACCTGACTGATCGTTTGGTCTGGGACGATACCATTTTGCCTGTAAGTGAATCAGACTCTTATGTGCTTAATGGCAGATCAGGAAATAATACCATCTTTGAGTTTCTGGCCACCTCCTGGGATCATTGGGACAAGAGTGTGCTAACACAAAACAGGTGGGGTAATGTCTATTTCGGGTATCTGGCAGGCACATTTCTGCATTATATGCGAAGTTACAAGTCCGCGAAGTTGCTTGACCCTGTACTGTTGCTCAAGGAGACCCCTTCGCTTCAAAGCTGGAAAAATTATCTGGACAGTTATATACAGAGCAACCTGGGTTCGAATATCGGCGATCAGTACGAGGATTATGTCAGGTATATGATTGAGGGGGTAAATCCAAATTTCACTCTTATTGAAACGCAGGAAGGGGAAGACCCACTGAAGTATTTTAAAGCAGCCTCTTCGGAATTTATGACAAACAAGTACATCAAATTTGATAATGAAGAAGCAGGTGAGGCGTTAAAGGACAGTGTTTTATTTGAAATGCCATATCTCTCCTCACAGATGGTGCAGATGTATAATCTGAACACTGATTATCAGAAAGTGCTTGTCAGATATAAAAGGGAAAGTTTAATGGATGAAAATATAAAGGTGTACCTGGGCAGATATGAGCATACTACAGGGAATATGGTTCTTGATGATATTTCGCCGGTTGACAGTGCATGGTTTTTAATTGATTCTCCTACAGAATCCAATCTGCAGGCTAAAAAGCATGTTGC
>SKND01000103.1 GCA_007120695.1 Bacteroidales bacterium
CTAGACTCATCTTACTTTTTAACAATACCTGCCGTATTTATCATATCTGCCTTATCTGCCCTATTAGCCTTACCTTCCTGATCGGTAATTGTAAATTACCGGTTTATGCCCGGTTCTTTGGTTTGATCATTTTGTAACGCCGACTGCAGTTCCTCAAAATAGGATTTGATCTGTCTTAACCGCCATTACCAGACCCCATCCCCCTAATACTAATGCCGCCACACCTAAACCTACCATAGTCCAGGCTGTTGCACGTTGTGATTTATAAAGACGTATTCTTTTCATTTATCGTCAGACTTGCTTATTGTTAATTTCTAAGCTTATAAGGTCAGCTAATACTTTTTACCGCCGATCCTATTTTTAACAGATTTTCAAGGAATACTTCAAGTTTGCCCAGTTGGAGCATGTTTGCCCCGTCAGATTTCGCATTTGCCGGGTCAGGATGTGTTTCAAGAAAAATGCCGTCAACACCAACAGCAATACCTGCCCTGGCAATAGTTTCGATCAGCTCCGGGCGGCCACCGGTGACACCAGCTTCCTGGTTGGGCTGCTGTAGCGAATGTGTCACATCCAACACAACCGGATAGCCTGTGCTTTTCATTTCGGGAATTCCCCTGTAATCGACTATCAGATCCTGGTAGCCGAACATGGTGCCCCTTTCAGTTAGCATTATTCGTTCATTTCCTGTCGACTTCACCTTTTCAGCTGCCAGCCTCATTGCGCCCGGAGCCATAAACTGACCTTTCTTAATATTGACAACTTTGCCGGTATTACCGGCTGCAACCAGCAACTCAGTCTGTCGTGCCAGAAAAGCCGGAATCTGAAGAATATCTACATAATCAGCCGCCACAGCAGCTTCCTTCTCTGTGTGAATATCGGTAACAACCGGTATATCAAATTTTTCTTTTACTCCTGCAAGTATCTTCAGCCCCTTTTTGTCACCTATACCGGTAAAAGAATCAAGTTTGGACCTGTTTGCTTTCCTGTAGGAAGCTTTGAAAACAAAAGGAATTTTCAGTCTGTTACAAATGCCCGAAATAGTCTCTGCAATGTAGAAAGTTATTTCATCTCCCTCAACTACACAAGGCCCTGCCAGCAGGAAAAAGTTACCGCTATCGGTGTGTTTTAACTCTTTAATATCAGGTATCATTATAAAATTAGTTTATATATTTCACCACTGATGTTCGGTTAAATAATATGTAAAGCTCTATATACCCCGGCAGCAAACATTTTAAGGTAAATTCTGAAATGCAACATTTGTGTTCCAAATTTACTATTATTTAACCAGAACAATGACATTACTTCATAATGGAAGAATAGCGGGCCGGGTAATCCTGAACAACTTAATCGGGGAATTTGCGAAACTTAGATAATATCTCATTAGTGCCCGCTCAATGAATTATATTTTGCATGTAAATCATACCAGGTGTTTCAAACGGATGCCAGGTATATCTTGATCAGTAATATGTCAGTTGGGATAAAATCCGAAAAACTTAGAGATACGTTCATGGAATTTGTGAATGCCGGAGGGATTTGCAAACATTAATATGCAGTGTTTACAGATCAGGTTAACGCCATTGCTCGCTGCATATTCAATAATCTCTTTGTTATGTGCTCCCTGCTGAAGGAAGATGTTATTAATGCCCTTATTGGCCGCTTCCTTCAATAAAGAGAGGCTTATTTCGGGTTTTGTAACAATAATAAGTGCCTCCACATCAGATGGCAGATCTCCGATCGACCGGTAGCATTTCTCACCCTCAAAGCTTTCCATATTTGGGCTGACTGGTACTATATCAAAATTCTTGTTTTTAAGCTCTTTGTATATAGTATTTCCGAATTTATGTTTGTTTCTCGAAACACCGGCAATTGCAAACTTTTTGCATGCCATGAACTGGTCAATTTTTGCCTTCATAATATTCTTGTAATGATAAAATATTCCCAAGCTCCCTTTTACGGTCGAGTTTTCTGGAAAAAATGTAAATTTATATCAATAAAACAAAAAACAGACTCAAATTAGAGGTGATAATTAATCCTAACTGATAAATTTAACTTTTGGAAAGTATTTTACATTTTTATGATTAAATAATCTTTTTGTATTGATTAATATCAATAGAATATTTAACAGGTACAGTGTTCCAAAAAAGGCAAGCACTATTATAATTGTATATGGGCTGATAATTGAATCAAAAATTCCACCTGCGGCATATGTTGGTATAAACCTTCCGAATATAAACCAAAGAAACGGCAGAAAGTATAAAAGGTTCCATGTGATCTGAAAATTAAGTATCGCCTTGGCTGTTTGATTGATGTATCTAATTCTGTCTTTCATCGTTATCCACAATATTAGTGGAATTAATATCCCCAGAACCGGAAACAGGAGAAAGGCTAATGCAGAAAGATTCATTAGTGCCAGATAATTGTGATCCTCCTTGATTGTCCAGTCGATTATTTCTTCTTGTGTAACAGCAAGGGCTTCTGACAATCTTCGTAGGGTATCTCCGCGCGGTACTGTTCCGCTGTTCTCAACCCGTTGTATCGTGCGAAGGCTTAAGCCTGATTTTTCAGCCAGCAATTCCTGTGACAGTCCTTTGCGAGTTCGTAAGTTTTTTACTCTTTTTGACAATTCCATATTTTGCATAACTATTGGTTTTTGGTCATATGCAAAAATATTCAATTTTCGCGCAGCTTTATAGCGTTGAATTTGCGACATTTCTACGTCAATTCTGTCTTGTGACGAAAAATCAAACCACCGGCAAACTTCAATAATATGATCATTCAACCTCATCACCAACCTCATCACCAACCTCATCACCAACCTCATCACCAACCTCATCACCAACCTCATCACCAACCTCATCACCAACCTCA
>SKND01000400.1 GCA_007120695.1 Bacteroidales bacterium
TATGCTTAATTCTACCCCGGTTACCCTTTCGGGGAATTAAACCTGGGCAGACTTGCGTTAGAAATCACCTTATTTCTGCGGAAACAAAATAATTCAATTTGTTGTTCTGCGCACTTAAGCTGCCGATTACCGCCAGAAATAGTTAAAGATTTCATGGCCAGCGACCAGATATTTAATACACGCAGGAAGTTAATAAAAGATTTTTCAGGGGATCAACAGGGAGCTGTCGCCATAACTAAGAAACCTGAATTCATTACTGAGAGCATACTCATAGATCCTGCGCCAGTCATTACCCACAAATGAAGCTATCAGAAGCAGCAGGGTGCTGCCTGGTTGATGAAAATTGGTAATCAGTCTTCCGGCAATCCTGAACCTGTAACCGGGAATGATCATTAATTCTGTTTTTGCCTCAATCTCCTGTAATCTATGATGCTTCAGCCAGTCCGTTACAGCATCAAGTGATTCATCTGCAGGAATATCTGCGGGAAGATCAAGATGTTCCCATTGTGATAACCATAATGGTGTTCCTGTATTTCCTTCCTGCGGTGTTCCGGTAATTCCTTCCCTCAGCAACTTAACTCCCAGCCAGTAAAGGCTTTCAATAGTACGCATGGAGGTTGTTCCCACGACGGTAATTTTGCCCAGGTTCTTTTTGATAAGACTTATTGTACCGGCTGAAACCGAGAAGTGCTCGGCATGCATTGGATGCTCGCCTGCAGTGGCTGATTTAACCGGCTGGAAAGTGCCGGCGCCCACATGGAGGGTAACTTCTCCGGTAAGAGTCCCTCTTTTCTTCAGTTCATCGATTATTTTATCCGTAAAATGCAGTCCGGCAGTAGGTGCCGCCACCGAACCCTCATGCCTTGAATAGACAGTCTGGTATCTTGATCTGTCGCTTTCAACGGGCATACGCTCCAGGTATGGCGGAATGGGAGTCAGTCCCCCGTTCTCTATTACCCTGCCAAAAGACTGATTTCCCTGATCCCAGTTAAATTCGATCTCCTGCCAAGAGCCATAGTCGGCGACAACCTTTGCCGACAAAATAACCTTTTCACCTTCAATGAATATTTCTCTTTCCAATTCGCCGCCTTTCCATTTCTTTTTATTGCCTGTCATGCATTTCCAGCGGCAACCGGGCTTTGACCCGAAGGCAAGATTATATTCCGCAGGCGACAGAGGTTCAAGAAGGAATATTTCAATCCTTGCCCCGGTATGTTTGTACATAATAATTCTGGCCTGGATAACCCTGGTATTGTTGAATACCATAAATTGGCCCTTTTCAGACAATTCGACAATATCATGAAATGAGGTGTGGCCGATCTCTCCTTTGTTGTATACCAGCAGTTTTGAGTCTTCCCTGTCAGCCTTAGGGAACCTTGCAATCATCTCATCCGGAAGATTATAGGTGAAATCTTCAATACGCACTTTACCGGGTGATATAGGGACCATTATTTAAATAATTATGTTCGCGCGAAATTAGTTATTTTTACATCATTAAACAGCCCTGTTGGTGTGAACTACGTATGAAGATTTTTTTGTGCCGGATCCAGGGGAAAACAAACCCCTGGTATTTGGGTAAGGATAATGTATTTTATCAATAAACAGGTTGACAACCATAATTTCAAAGATATTATGACAATCAAAAAGGGAGACAGGGTTAAATTCCTGAATGATACCGGTGGAGGTGTTGTAAAAGAGATAAAGGATTCAAAGCTGGCTGTAGTACTTATTGATGATGGGTTTGAGGTTCCTGTTCTAATATCGGAGCTTATACCTGCAGGAGGATCAGCAGGTAACGGCAACCGGCAGGATAAGGAGAGCAGCCCGACCGGACGAATGACGGATAATAAAAGTGGAGAAGACCGTTCAGACGATAGATTCAGCGGAGTTACCGGATGGGATGAGGGGGGAGACGACATCGATGAAGACCCTGATTCTTTTCCGGATGCAGGGGAAATGTCAACAGCTGAAGAACAGTCAGAGGTTACGGAAAACTCCGGACTTGAAGATACATATTATGAGAGTGACGATATAGCCAGGCACAGCTCTTCACAACCTGGTGAAAAACCGGCCAGGGACAAACCGGTACGGAACCTTCTGATAGGTATAGCCGAAAATAACAGGCGCGATTCAATTGATGTTTGGCTGATAAACGACAGCAGGTTCAATACACTCTATTCATTCCTGCAGAAAGAGGATGAATCGTGGACAACAGTCAAGACAGGACATATTGAGCCCGATACCAAGATACTTGTCCGCCGTTACACAAGAGGCCAGGTCAATTCATTCATTACACTCAGGTTGCACGCAATTTTTTTCATGAAGGGCTTTTTTGAACCGGCAGGCCCTTCGCAGGCTGAGTACAGCATTGATCCGGTGGATTTGTTCTCAGAGGGTGCACTTCGGGAAAATGAATTTTTTGATGAAAATGCATTCGTGGTGCCACTGATCTCTGATCAGCATGACCGGGAAATACAAAGGCTGAGGGAACAGGAAGTTAACAGGCTGATTGGTCAGAAAAGTGAAAAATTGCAGTCGGAAAAAGCAAAAACAAAATCAAAGACCGATCCAGGAGTTGATGAGGTTGATCTTCATATTTCGGAGCTGGTGGATAACTCTTCGGGTTTATCAGGAAGAGAAGCACTTGACATCCAGATGGCAAGGTTTACAACTGCACTTGAAGGGGCACTGCGGGGGAAGACAAGACGGATTGTTTTTATACACGGTATAGGCGGCGGCAAACTCAAGTTTGAGCTAAGGAAGGCTCTGGACAAGAAATACCCGAGACTCAGGTACCAGGATGCATCTTTCAGTGAGTACGGCTTTGGTGCAACTATGGTAATAATCAGAAAATAATAAACAGGA
>SKND01000190.1 GCA_007120695.1 Bacteroidales bacterium
CCTCTGCATTGTAAGGAAAACGGTATTGCGGGACAAGGTATGAAAAGGGCCTCAAAATACGCTGAACCATAAGAAAATTTCCGTCGGGAGATGAGCTGATGCTCCTGAATATACCGGGATCGCCAATTGCAGTCTGCGAACCGTTAAGGTTTATTTTGATCAGCTGTGCTGTGGCATAATACTCAAACAGATTTTCGTCATGGCTGTCGCCCAGCAGGTCCTGGAATGTTCTTGCAGGCGCCTGCCTGCCGATATTTTCCTGTATCACCGGTCCGTGCGGAAAGGCGGGCCTTACAGGTGGTTCGCCCCTGCTTTCCGGAATTGCCGAAAATATTATTGTCTCACTGTCATACAGCCAGGTAAACGGATTACCGAGAACATCATTAACAATACCTCCTGTAAGCCTTGTTGCCGTACCACTCTGAATATCGGCCACCCATAGTTCAATCCCGTCGCTAACGGTATTGAGAAATGCTATGCTTTGTCCGTCAGGCGACCACCTGATATTGTTGATCTTTGCCACATCAGGCAGTCCACCGATCCTGCGCTCATTAGTGCCGTCAATATTGACGATACTTATACCGGTATTGTATCTTGACCTGCTCGGTCCGCTTGTTGAAGGATCAAATCTTATCCCGGCCAGGCGAAGCTCCGCCGCAGCCAGCTCATCTATACCGGACATACTCGGATTATCAAGCAGCAGCATAACATCGCCCTGTGGCTGGATACTCAGAGAAGGTGTTGCCGGAGCATCTACAATAGACAAGATATCATCAGGAGGAAGCATATACGGAGTACCCTCCTGCGATTGAAGATTACTAAATGTTATCAGGCTTATCGCCAGACCAGTCAAAACAATCCTGCTAATTCTCATTTTTCTGAATTATAGTTTTTAATATTATTGTATGAATCAAATCATTAGTTTCCGGTTAACTTTAACAAGAATATAACTGACTTATTATATCTGATTATTCGGGTTAAAAATTATTTAACCGGACAATTGTGGAATCATCTAAAACGAACCGTTAAATTACTCTTTTTACCGGATCAAAACAAATCGGTTTTTAGCAGTAAAATGGCATCGGGAGTGAGAGGCCGCCGGTTTTTCCTGCAAGTAAAGGAATGCATGGTTCTTAAGGATTATCCGGAAGTAGAGATAAAAAATCTTAAAAAAGTGGGCTAATCGTTGTAACTTTGCAACAGCTGGCAGGCAATATGTCAGATAGTGCCGGAATTTTAGAATTTAAACTTTTACAGATGTCACGTTCCGTCAAAGAGATTATTGAACAGGCCTGGGAAAACCGGGAAATGTTGCAAAACCAGGAGGTTGTCGAAAAGATAGAGGAGATAATTGAAAAGCTTGATAAGGGTGCACTTCGTGTAGCCGAACCCGATGGTGACGGCTGGAAGGTAAACAACTGGGTAAAGAAGGCCGTTATCCTTTACTTCCCCGTAAGGAAAATGGAAATTTCCGAAGCCGGTCCTCTCGAATTCCATGACAAGATGAAGCTCAAGAGCGGCTATGACAAGATGGGTGTGCGAGTCGTTCCTCATGCTGTTGCCCGTTATGGGGCATTTGTGGCGAGAGGGGTTGTGATGATGCCCTCATATGTCAATATAGGCGCCTGGGTGGGAGAAAATTCCATGATTGATACCTGGGCAACGGTAGGGTCGTGTGCGCAGATAGGGAAAAATGTGCACCTCAGCGGCGGGGTTGGAATTGGCGGGGTTCTCGAGCCGGTTCAGGCTGCGCCTGTAATTATTGAGGACAACTGCTTTATCGGTTCACGGTGCATTGTAGTTGAAGGCGTCAGGATTCAGAGCGAGGCCGTGCTCGGAGCCAACGTGGTTCTTACCATGTCGACCAGGATTATTGATGTTACAGGAGAGAAGCCGGTGGAGATGCGGGGAATAGTTCCCTCAGGATCGGTGGTCATTCCGGGTACTTTCCCCAAAAAATTTCCTGCCGGCGAGTACCAGGTACCTTGTGCACTGATTATTGGCAAAAGGAAAAAATCAACTGATATGAAAACCTCCCTTAATGAAGCCCTGAGAGAGTACAATGTATCCGTTTAGAAGGTAAAAACCTGCCTTACGGGTATATAGCAGACAACAGCTGTCACAACCATAAAGCCAAAGAGTTATGAATGATGATCTGGATCTGGCCCTGGAAACTCTCCGCAACGGCGGAACTATACTTTATCCTACCGACACAATCTGGGGGATAGGGTGCGATGCCACAAATAACGATGCTGTAATTAAGATATTTGATATCAAGAACCGGAAAGATACACGGCAGATGCTTATTCTGATTGACGATCCCGCCAACATCAGCAAGTATACAGATAATGTGCCAGAGATAGCATTCACTTTTATAGAAGCTGCCGTAAAACCGCTAAGTATTATTTTTCAACAGGCAAAAAACCTGGCGCCGGCACTTATCGGGTATGATCATACCATAGGGATCAGAGTGGTACAGGACGATTTCTGCCGCGAACTGATCAGAAGATACGGCAAACCGGTTGTTTCCACTTCAGCCAATGTGAGCGGTGATGCCCCACCGCGAAGTTTCAGTAATATCGATCAGAAAATTAAGGATGCAGTAGATTATATCGTTACCTGGAGACAGGATGACATCTCGGCTTCATCCCCTTCTGACATCATAAAATTCGGAACCGACGGGGAGATAATAAAGATACGCTGACCATCCGGCTGCAAAACCGGCCGGTTTTAATTCAATCAGTTGGCATTTACTATCCTGCCCGATCCCGATATCCGTGCGTCAATAAGAGGGTCGCCAGTATATACAACCCTGCCGCTGCCTGATATCCTTACATTAAGATCTGAAAGGGCATGAACC
>SKND01000215.1 GCA_007120695.1 Bacteroidales bacterium
ATAAATGCCCAAAATTATCAATAAAATGGAAACATTCAAGAATGTGGAAACTAAATTCACATAAAATAAGTATTTTTACTAATGCAATACCGCCTGCCTGATCCGGTTCCTTTGGCCATGTTATATCAACAACGGATCTGCAGGAACAGTTAATAAAACCCAGTAAATTAGAATCATGCCAGGGAGACCCTCACACAGATCACCGAAATTAGGGCCAGGGCCGCATCGGGCAAGAAATAACAGAACACAGGAATCTGTCACATAACCAAAAATAGAAATGAAGACAACACAGGAGTTCAAAGATTTTTTTAATAAATCCCTGAAAACAGATTTGGAGAACCTCGACAAAAGGAGGAAGCAGATGGTTAACCGCTTCCTGATAACACTTTTCGCCATATTCATACCTTCACTGGCTGTTTTCATATTAACAGAGCTATATATCGGCATTGCTTTCTCTGTCGGGGTTTTCCTGCTCCTTTTTTTCTTCTGGGTAAGGGACAAGCTGTTCCTCAACGAATTTAAGCAGCAGGTGATCAACAGGATAGTGTATTTCGTCAGTCCCGACCTCACCTACGACCCGAAAGGCCATATCAGCCTTTCTGAATTTGTCACCAGCAGGATTTTCATGAAGTCGGTCGACCGTCATAATGGCGCTGACCTTGTTTACGGGAAAATAGACAAAACCGAGTTCCGCTTCTCTGAGTTTAAGGCAGAGTATAAAACAACAAAAACCAATTCAAAGGGGCGGACGAATACCCAGTGGCACACTCTGTTCAGGGGCCTCTTTTTTATTGCCGATTTTAATAAAGATTTTGTGGGCTCAACTGTTGTCCTGCCCAATTCATCCGGCAGGGAATCCGGGTTCATGAAGAATGTCATGAGCATCACCCGAAGGGAAAAGTTTGTAAATCTGGAAGATGAAGAATTTTCAAAGGAATTCACCGTTTACAGCGACGACCAGATCAATGCACGTTATATTCTCTCCACATCACTGATGACCAGGATAAAGGATTTTAAAAGTAAGCATAAGAACAGTGTCTATATATCATTCGTTGACTCCAGAATGTATCTTGGAATCAGCCATACCAAAGATCTTTTTGAACCCAGATACCTTAAGTCGCTTAACAGGTTTGACGTTGTAAAAGACTACTTTGATGATCTGTTGCTGGCTGCAGGCATTGTAGAGAATCTGAACCGGAACACCAGGATCTGGAACAACCTTTAATACCAGTCTTCGCATACAGCCTGACCCATTCGGACATATCACCGGGCTTTTCAGCTATCCAGCTCCACCACGGTAATTCCGGACCCGCCAAACTCCACATGTTCGTCGTGAAAGGATTTTACCGGGGGCACCGTGGCCAGGTATTCGCGGATAAGATGGCGCAGTATACCGTTCCCCTTGCCGTGCAGTATCTTTACCTCGCCGGCATTGACCATCACCGCATCATCAATAAAACGGCTTATCACATCAATAGCCTCTTCGGCCCTCATGCCCCTGACATCTCTTTCTGCCTTAAAGTTAAGCTTCTTATCACGAAGGCTGAATCCCGTAATGCTCGCAGAGGTTGATCCCGGCCGCTGCAGTTTCCTTGCCTCACCGCGGCTCATCTTCTCCAGCTTGCTCTCCTTAACTGTGGTTATCATGCTGCCAAATGCTACCATAATACTTTTACCGGTAACATCAAGCACCTCGCCTGCCACATCCCGGCCAAAAAGCCGCACATAATCGCCCTTTCGTATAATATTATCCTCCTCCACTTTTGCGGCCCCGGAAACCTTTTCAGCAGCAACCTGCTCTCCCTGCTCCGTTTGCCTGCGCCGACATATCTTCTCTCTCTTCCGCCTGACCCTCTCCATTTTGGCAGCTACCCCGGTATCGCCTTCCTCCAGTGCATCTCCCGTCTTTCCGGCATCTCCTGAAACTGATGATTTCAGCTCCTCCAGCTTCTCCCTTGCCTCCTTTGTCCTCTCCTTTTCCGCCTGGGCCTCTTTTATCTCCCTTATAGTGTTTTCGATCCGCCGGTTTACTGTCTCCAGCAGGGCTTTAGCCTCCTCCCTGGCCCGGCTGACAATCTCCCTGCGCTCCTTTTCGGCTGCCTCCAGTTCCGAGCCGTACCTTTCAAGGTCACTTTCCAGCTTTTTCTCCACCTGCCTGATATTCCTTCTCTTACGATCCCAGTAATGTTTATCCCTTAAGATCTCCTTCAGGTGTTTGTCAAAGTCGATATGCTCCTCACCTATTCTTGAAGTAGCCGATTTCAGAATATCTTCGGGCAAACCGATCTTGCGTGCTATCTCAAACGCGAAGGAGCTTCCCGGCTTACCGGCCTCCAGCCTGAACAGCGGCTCCATCCTGCCGGTATCATAAAGCATCGCGCCGTTCATTATCCCTGGTGTGGAGGCAGCAAAATGCTTCAGGTTGGTATAGTGTGTGGTAATAACCCCCCAGGTACGCTTCCGGTTGAGATCTTCCAAAATTGCTTCGGCAATCGAGCCTCCCAGCATCGGTTCTGTGCCGGTACCGAACTCATCAATCAGGATCAGTGTCATGGGTCCGCTTTCGCGGATGAAGAATTTCATGTTCATAAGATGGGAGCTGTAGGTGCTCAGGTCATTCTCGATGCTCTGCTCATCGCCAATATCGATAAATATCCCCCTGAAGATCCCGGTCTCCGAATTCTCTGACATCGGCACCAGCAGTCCGCTCTGCAACATATACTGCAGCAGCCCCACCGTCTGAAGGCAAACCGACTTTCCCCCGGCATTGGGACCGCTTATAACCAGTATGCGGTTCTCCTCATCGAGTGATATATCAAGCGGAACGGTCTCCCGGCTCTCCTTTTTCAATCCGA
>SKND01000137.1 GCA_007120695.1 Bacteroidales bacterium
CAGATGATGTTCCTCTTGATGAGACCGCTTTCGGCCAGTTAGGAGTGTATGCCCAGGACAGGTTTGAGGTTAACCCACAGCTCAGTCTTACATTCGGCCTGAGGATTGATTTTCCTTTCTATCCGATAGATCTGCCAAACAATCCCAACCTGGATGCAATGAACCTGTCATTTACAAATCCACGCACAGGAAACGATATTGTACCTGATGTAAGTACACTGCCACCTGCACGACCGCTTTGGTCCCCCCGGTTCGGATTTAATTATGATGTATTTGGCGACAGGACCTTGCAGGTAAGAGGTGGATCGGGTATGTTTACAGGTCGTGTGCCATTTGTATGGATCTCTAACCAGGTAAACAATAATGGTGTTACCCGCGGTGGTTACGGGCTGACACCTGCTCAGTGGGGTGAAAACGGTAATCCGCAGTGGCAGGGGTTCCAGGATGATGTTACTTTCTATCGTCCCGATCCTGCAACCCTTGAAGCACAGGTTTCCAGTAATCTGGCAATCACCGATGAGAACTTTAAACTGCCCCAGGTGTGGAGGTCAAACCTGGCGGCTGACTATCAGCTTCCATATGAGATTATAGCAACACTTGAAGGGATTTATTCACTGGATATAAATAGTCCCCTTGCTGTCAACATTAACACAAATGAACCAACCAGGAGGCTGAACAATCCTCATAATTATCCATTCTGGGCTTCGGGAGATTATTACGACAATACTGCATTTACCGATGTAATAATGCTTACCAACATAAATGAAGGTTTTTATGCATCAATCACTGCAGAACTTTCAAAGAGATTTGGTGAATATGCAAATGCAAGGGTTGCCTATACCAGGAGTGTTTCGAAGGATTACGGACTGATTGGCGGCTCGCAGGCTGCATCGCTCTGGCCCAACACCGTTGTTGACGACCGTAATAATCCTGAAATCGGCTTCTCCCGGTTTGATCAGCCAAACAGATTGATTGCTCATCTTTCACTGAACACAAGGGCTTTGGGCAACAGACTGAATACAAATGTCTCAATTATATATGATGGTGGTGAAAGAGGACGATACAGCTACACCTATTCCGGAAGATTTGGTGATGGGGCACAGCGGTTAATGTATATACCCAATTCACAACAGGATGCTTACCTTGTTGATAAAATGAGCAACGGTGATGTAGCTATGACAGCTGCCGAGCAGTGGCCGATACTTGATGCCTTCATCAGCCAGGATCCTTACCTGAGCGGAAACAGGGGTAAAGTTGCTGAACGTAACGGAGGCAAGTTCCCGTGGCAGCACCGTTTTGACCTTCGTGTCGCGCAGGATTTCATGATCAGAGCCGGTTCAAACAGCTATAAACTGCAGGGATTTCTTGATGTACTTAACTTTGGCAACCTGATAAATTCAGAATGGGGTGTTGGGGAAACCAGTGTTCAGAATAACCTGATGAACTTTGAAGGCATTGATGCTAATGGTAATGGCATGTTCACCATAAATAATATTCCGGGAACATCTGATTTTCCAACTACAACCTACAGGCCCATTTATGCATTGAGTCAGACATGGTCTGCACAGATCGGTATTCGTCTTTCATTCAATTAATTGCAATCCAGAATAATAATTTCCTTTCGGGGGAAGAATTAAAATTAATATCTGCGTAAGCTTTCCGGCCTCCATCAGGAGGCCGGTTTTCTTTCTGGCATAGTCCCGCTTGGACATTACCGAGACCAGAGGACGTGGGTTTTAAAAATAGAATATGACAAGAAACGCTTCTCCCTGCCAGAGTTATACATCGCTAAGGCTCAGGCTAAAAGGTGCTTTAGTTAATAACCTTCATCGATTTGTTAATAACTACAAAGCCGTAATTACCATAAATGAAGCTGCCATTATTTAATTTTGGTATCCCACACCAGCATAAACTGGGTTATTATAAAATCCATATTAACAAATCATTAATTTTTCATCACATGCAAGCTAAGGAGATGTCAGTACAAAAGAAGATCGCTTCAGGGTCAGAGGAGGCAAGAGAGAAACCAGCCGTTCAACCCGGTGGTTATACATATGAGGAGGCGTTCACACATTCTCTGGAGTATTTTAAGGGTGATGAGCTGGCTGCCAGAGTATGGGTTACCAAATACTCCCTGAAAGATTCTCATGGCAACCTGTTCGAGCTTACACCTGATGATATGCACAGAAGGCTGGCACGTGAAATTGCAAGGATCGAAAAAAAGTATCCCAATCCCATGACAGAGGAGGATATTTACCAGTTAATGAGGGATTTTAAATATATTGTGCCACAGGGTGGCCCTATGACGGGAATCGGTAACGATTTTCAGATTGCCTCCCTTTCGAACTGTTTTGTTATAGGCAGTGATTCCGGAGCCGATTCCTACGGTGGGATAATGAAGGTTGACCAGGAACAGGTACAGCTTATGAAACGAAGGGGAGGAGTAGGTCATGATCTTTCACATGTCCGGCCATCAGGCAGTCCTGTTTTAAATTCGGCCCTTACTTCAACGGGTGTAGTGCCGTTTATGGAGAGATATTCGAATTCAACCAGGGAAGTGGCACAGGACGGCCGCCGGGGAGCGCTTATGCTGACCATTTCAATTAAACATCCTGATGCCGAGAAGTTTATTGATGCCAAGCTTCAGGCAGGCAAAGTTACCGGTGCGAATGTTTCTGTGAAGATCGATGATGACTTCATGAAGTCAGTTATTGAAAAGAAGCCCTATATTCAGCAATTTCCCGTTAATTCCGATAACCCGGTGGTTAAAAAGGAGATCGATGCGGGAAAGCTGTGGAAGAAGATAGTTCATAATGCATGGAAATCTGCCGAACCCGGCATACTGTTTTGGGATACAGTGACACGGGAATCCGTACCTGATTCATATTCGGATATGGGATACAGGACAGTATCAACCAACCCTTGTGGGGAAATACCGTTGTGTCCATATGACAGTTGCAGGCTACTTGCTGTTAATCTGTACAGTTATGTTGAAGAACCGTTTACTGCAACGGCTAAATTTAACTTTCACAAATTCAGGGAGCATGTTGGTTATGCACAGCGAATAATGGACGATATTATTGACCTGGAACTGGAAAAAATTGATAAAATACTTGATAAGATTACCAAAGATCCGGAAGATGAGGAAATTAAGAGAGTGGAGAGAAAGCTTTGGGAAAATATCAGGATTAAGGCTGAAGAGGGTCGCCGTACAGGAGTTGGCATAACTGCGGAGGGGGATATGCTTGCCGGCCTGGGACTCACTTATGGTACAGATAATGCAACCGATTTTTCAACAGAAATTCATAAAACTGTTGCTCTTGAAGCCTACAGGGCATCTGTTAGTATGGCCAGGGAGCGTGGTCCTTTCTCCATTTACGATGCCCAGCGTGAAAAAAGCAACCCTTTTATCAATAGGCTGAAAAATGAAGATGAACAGCTTTACCGCGATATGGTGCGTTACGGCAGACGGAATATAGCCCTTTTGACTATTGCTCCTACCGGAACAACAAGTTTGATGACCCAGACTACTTCCGGCATCGAACCTGTCTTTATGCCTTTTTATAAGCGCAGGAGAAAGGTGAATCCCAATGACACCAATGTTGTTGTTTCATATGTTGATGATCTTGGTGATTCCTGGGAGGAGTACAATGTTTTTCATCATAAGTTTATTACCTGGCTGGAAGTAAACGGATATGACGTTGATAAAGTTAAAAAATATGATAATGATGCCGTCAATAAGATTGTGGAAAAATCGCCATATTATAAAGCCACATCAAATGACGTTGACTGGCTGAGCAAAGTAAGGATGCAGGGAGCAATACAGAAGTGGGTTGATCATTCAATAAGCGTTACCATTAATCTGCCCGAGGATGCCCGGGAAGATCTGGTAGGCAAGCTTTATATTACTGCCTGGGAGAGCGGCTGCAAGGGCGCTACTGTGTACCGGGACGGATCTCGGTCAGGAGTGCTGATTTCAAATAAAAAGGAGAAGGAAGTTATTCATACACCGAAAAAACGGCCCGAGGTCCTCGAAGCCGATGTAGTAAGGTTCATGAATAACGATGAAAAATGGATTGCCTTTGTTGGCAAACTTGATGGTAAGCCTTATGAAATTTTTACAGGTAAGGAAGATATAGATGTACTTCCGATACCGAAGACCATTAGCAAGGGATATATTATCAAGAACCGTCATGAAGACGGTACCAAGCGCTATGATTTCAGGTACATAGATAAGTATGGTTACGGTACAACATTTGAGGGATTATCGAGGACTTTTGATACGGAATTCTGGAACTATGCCAAGCTGATATCAGGAGTATTAAGGCATGGGATGCCTATACCTGATGTGGTTAACCTGGTTACATCCCTTCGACTGGACAGTGAGAATATCAATACCTGGAAAAACGGTGTTGAGAGAACTCTTAAGAGATATATTCCAAACGGTACAAAACCTAAAAAGGGAATAGTCTGTAATAACTGTGGATCAGACAAGCTGATGTTCCAGGAAGGTTGCCTTACTTGCAGTGAATGCGGAAATTCCAAATGTGGATAAATTTTTTAACCCCGGGATAATCTATATTAAAGCAAATATAAGATGATTTATTGCCTCGGAGATCAAACTGGATTAACCCTGATCAGAGTCTGTCTATAAAGTCAGTGTCTGGATCATAATGTCACATCTGATGAATTTCGACAAATGAGAGATTCATTGCATGTGAGATCAACCGAAGGTTAATGTTCGGACGCTAATTACTTCATTTTATAACACCCAGTTCTTTCCCAATCCTGGTAAAGGCCTCAGCACATTTATCAAGATGTTCCTTTTCATGGGCAGCCGACACCTGGACCCTGATGCGGGCCTGGTCCTGTGGCACTACCGGGTAGTAGAATCCAATTACATATATCCCTTCATCAAGAAGTTTTGCCGCAAAGTCCTGCGACAGCTTTGCATCATATAGCATAACAGCAATTATGGCCGACTTGGTTGGCTTTATATCAAATCCTGCGGCTTTCATTTTCTCCAGGAAGTATTTTGTGTTACTGTGCAGTTTGTCCTGCAGTTCATGGGTTTCGCCCATCATGTCAAACATTTTTATTCCGGCATTAACCACTGAAGGCGGTAATGAGTTGGAGAAAAGGTATGGCCTGGAGCGTTGCCGCAGGATCTCAATTATTTCTTTCCTTCCTGTTGTAAATCCGCCGATAGCTCCTCCGAAAGCCTTTCCAAGTGTTCCTGTTATAATATCTACTTTCCCCCGTAAGTTAAAGAGTTCAGTGACCCCCCGGCCTGTTTCTCCGACCACTCCGGCTGAATGACACTCATCAACCATAACCATCGCATCATATTTTTCTGCCAGTTCATTTATTTTATCCATTGGTGCCACATTTCCGTCCATCGAAAATACACCGTCAGTTACGATTATACGGAAGCGCTGTTCACGGGCCTCTTTTAGTTTTGCCTCAAGATCGGCCATGTCGGCATTGTTATATCTGTACCTTTTTGCCTTACAAAGTCTTACACCATCAATTATAGACGCATGATTAAGTGAATCGGATATAATTGCATCCTCCTCAGTGAGTAATGGCTCAAAGACACCCCCGTTGGCATCAAAACATGCTGCATAAAGAATGGTATCTTCTGTCCCGAAAAATTCTGCTATCTTCTTTTCAAGCTTCTTGTGCAGGTCCTGTGTTCCACAAATGAACCTTACAGAAGACATTCCGAAGCCATGTGTGTCCATTCCATCTTTTGCAGCCTGGATAAGCTTTGGGTGATTTGAAAGACCCAGATAGTTGTTGGCACAGAAATTAAGGACCTCCCTGCCATTCTCAACTTTAATCTCTGCATCCTGTTGTGATACAATAATCCTCTCTTTTTTGAAAAGTCCTGCTGATTCAATATTCTCCAGCTCTTTACTAAGATGTTCCTTTATCTTTCCGTACATACTGTTTTAATTTTTATAGTTTTTAATAATTGTGTTTTACTTGCTCTGTCTGAAGCAAAGATAGGTTATTTAGGATTTACAGATGTGCAATAATTTAATTACGCACACGCAACAAAAAAAATAAATTTTACCGGGATTAAACAAGACATTTTTCATGTTTCTGACTCTGATAATTAATTAGTTTTGTGAATAAATCTAAAAATCAAATTAGTATGAGTAGAATTCTTGTAATTGGATCGGCAGGACAAATTGGTTCAGAACTAACCCTGAATTTACGTGAATTATATGGGGGCAGCAATGTTATAGCTGGCATCCGAAAAACAAAACCTTCTGAAAAACTAACTGAAACAGGTCCCTGTGAGGTGGTTGATGCTCTTGACCTTGATGGTTTTGTCTCGGTTGTTAAGAAGTACAGGATTGATACCATAATTAATATGGCCGCTATACTTTCTGCCACCGGTGAGAAAAACCCTATGCTGGCCTGGGATGTCAATATGAACGGGTTGATAAATGTACTTGAAGTAGCAAGGGACTTTAAAATGAAACAGGTGCTGGTTCCAAGCTCGATTGCAGTATTTGGTCCAACAACTCCCCCAGACAATACTCCGCAGGAGACAGTTCTCAAACCAACTACAATGTATGGTGTGACAAAGGTTGCCGGCGAGCTGCTTGGTGATTATTACGTTAAACGTTACGGATTGGATGTCAGGGGTCTTCGGTACCCGGGCATTATTAGCCACGAAACACTTCCGGGCGGTGGCACTACCGATTATGCAGTTGCCATATATTATGATGCTGTGAAAAACGGAAAATACACCTGTTTTGTTAAAGAAGATACTCGTTTGCCAATGATGTATATGCCTGATTGCCTCAAGTCGACAATAGACCTGATGCAGGCTGACTTCAGTAAACTTAAACATCATTGCGATTTCAATGTTGGTGCCATGAGTTTCAGTGCCGGCGAGCTTGCTGCCTCAGTAAAAAAGTATATGCCTGAGTTCGGGATTAGCTATGAGCCGGACAGCCGGCAGGCAATAGCTGATTCATGGCCCAACTCGGTTGATGATTCTGCAGCTCGTGAAGAGTGGGGATGGAAGCCTGATTATGACCTCGATGCAATGACTAAAGATATGCTTGGTGCGATAAAAGAAAAGCATTCAAAGGGATTGATAAACTACTAAACCAGATAAATTATGACTGCCAGTAATCCGCAACAAGACAGAAAAGAGTTTTCTCCAAAGGGCACAAAAATTGTTCCGGGCAGAGCATCTGAAACCGTTATCAAAGGCGGACCGCGTGTCAGATTTGCCCCCAGCCCAACCGGTCCCCTCCATATCGGCGGAGTTCGCACTGCTCTCTATAATTACCTTTTTGCGAAGAAGCACGGCGGCACCTTTATTCTCAGGGTAGAGGATACCGATCAGCAAAGGTATGTGCCGGGAGCGGAAGAGTACATAATTGAGTCGCTCAAATGGTGCGGCATTGAACCTGATGAGGGAATTCCTGCCGGGGGCCCTCACGCACCATACCGCCAGTCTGAGAGAATGGACCTTTACCGGGAAAATGCCATGAAACTGGTTGAAACCGGACATGCCTATATAGCTTTCGATACACCTGAGGAACTCGATGAGCTCCGCCGGGAAAAAGAAGCTGGCGGAGGGGTTTTCCAGTATGACCATACGGTGCGCAATTCTTTAAGAAACTCCCTGTCACTTTCAGCCTCAGAAACTGAGAAGATGAAAAATGAGGGAGTGCCTTATGTTATAAGATTCCGGATTCCGGATAACCGGGAGCTGAAGATAAACGACATTGTAAGAGGCGAGGTCACTGTAAACACTTCGACCCTCGACGACAAGGTGTTGTTCAAGGCCGATGGAATGCCCACATATCACCTCGCCAATATTACCGATGATTACATGATGGAGATAACACATGTGATCAGGGGCGAGGAATGGCTGCCGTCCCTGCCGTTGCATGTGCTGCTGTATGAGGCATTCGGATGGCAGGACAATATGCCCTTGTTTGCTCATCTGCCCTTGCTGCTGAAGCCAAGCGGACAGGGTAAGCTCAGCAAGAGGGATGGCGACAAACTGGGCTTTCCGGTATTTCCTCTTCAGTGGGAAGACCATTCAACAGGTGAGATTTCATCCGGGTACAGGGAGTCGGGGTATTTTCCCGGAGCCTTTGTGAATTTGCTGGCCCTGCTTGGCTGGAATCCCGGCACCGAACGTGAGATATTCTCAATTAATGAACTCTCCGAAGCTTTTTCGCTCGACAGGGTCCATAAATCAGGTGCCCGCTTTGACCCTGATAAAGCGAAGTGGTTTAACCATCAGTACCTGATGGCAGCCGATATAAAAGATGTAGCTTCCGCTTTCGCGGAAATAGTAGCAGAGAAGGGTTTTCAGACAGATATGGGGAAGCTGGAGGTTATTTGCTCCCTTGTACGGGAGAGGGCTCACTTTGTAGGTGAAATCTGGGACCAGGCCTCATTTTTCTTTGAACGGCCACGGTCATATGATGAGAAGCTTGTACGCAAGAAGTGGAAGGAGGAGACCCCCGGGTTGCTGGAGAGAGTCATAAAACTTCTTGAAGAGTTACCTGAATATGATGCGGAAAGTCTTTCTGATAAGGTAAAAGGTTATCTGGAGAAGGAGGGGATAGGACTTGGAAATGTTATGATCCCGGTAAGGCTTGCCCTTGTGGGTGAAGGTAAAGGCCCCGATCTTTTTGCCATAATAGAACTTCTCGGCCGCAAGGAAACCATTGAGCGGATCAGACTGGCTATTGAAAAGATAAAAGCAATATAATAAGCGTAACAACAGGCTATGGTTAAGGAAATATTTTTATGCCTGTACCCGGATTAGTCAGGGATGATTTTTGATTGTAGCGGATGTTCCGGTAGTAGTTAAATTTTACATTCATTGTGCTTTCCAATTCAGAAAACCCTAATTGCTTGTTTATATTATTTTGTGTTACTTGGTAACATGGATTATTTAAAGCAGAAAGTCAGGTCAGAATTGGGGACAGGGTACCTGGCCGATACCCCTCAGGTCGCTGAACAGTTTTCCAAACCTGTAAACCACTGCAATTTCATGTGCCCCGCCGGTGGTTTGCAGCATGCTTGATATCGTAAGGTCATAGCTGTAGCTAAGCAAAAACTGGTCGAACAGTATTCCACCCGATACCACCAAAGCATCGCGGTTCCATGAGGCACCGGATTCGGGCATTCCCCTGTACCAGACACCAACCCTGAAAGGCATTCTGAAATAGTATGCTCCCAGGTCAAGCTGGTTGATCTGCGACTGCCTCTTAAACTGCCATGCAAGGGATATTGACTGGTCATCCCTGTTACGCTGTGTACCTGCTATTTTGAATGTCACACCTCCAAACCCGGTTATACTTAACGGCACGAACCCGGGATCATCAGAAAGTGCCGTATTGAGTTGCATAAGATGATCGACGGTAGCTCCTGCCCATAAATTACTGGTAAAGACAAGGACCGACGTGCTGAAGTTCATCTGGCCCCTGTTCATCTCAGGAGGAGCCTGGATACTGGTTGGCAGGATCGTCTCACCATAGAACTGGTCGGCAAAAGTCAGCTCCTCAAAATTTATTCTTCTCTGAAAATAGTAAGTCTGCAGTCCCGGTTGTATGAACAGATCCCTGCCGGCCTTTATCCGGTATGAGTAACTCAGGCCTGCCCTTGTGGCAGTAAGTTTGTTGCTCCCTGCATTATCATGCAAAAAACTGATCCCCACGCCACTATTGTATTCATTTATATACTGGTCGTATGAAACGGCATAGGTCACAAATCGCCCCGAGAGCCTTGGCCACTGATCCCGGTAATTCATCACCAGCCTGCCCTCATTCGCAGAACCCGCCATGGACGGACCAAGGGTCATGGGCGATGCATAGAATTGTGAGAACCGCGAATCCTGGGAGAATGAAGCAGATGAAATAAAAAACAATACAACAAGCAAAATTGCTGCCTGCCGGCCTGAATTTTTGCTAAAAAACATTTTCAGGGCTCCTCTTATATACCCGGTCAGGCGGTTATATTGTTCTCCCTCTCCTGAATTTATATATGTATTGTGGCCCATAATCATTTTCATAATAAATTAATAAACAAGCAGCTTAACCTATGTTTTAATCTCTTCTCATCAGAAGGAAATCTCCCGTTTCAGTAAATTTTTCATCGCTGTTAAGTGATCCGGTCACCCTGAAAACATATACATCTTCAGAAACAAGCTGCCCTTTATAATATCCGTCCCATCCGACCTCTATATCTGTGCTTTCAAACAGCCTCACTCCCCACCGGTTGAAAATCTCCAGCCTGTAGCTGTCTATATTGCCGTTTATTATTACCGGGTAGAATACATGGTTTGTAAAATCGTTTCGGTCAAATCTGCCGCCGCTTGATCCCGCTTCGTTTGGCGTGAATGCCGACGGGAACCTTACCCTGGTTGTTTTGGTTACTATGACCGGCACACCAAATGTCATATTATCGTTACATCCCTCTGCCGACCAGACTTCAAGACTAACATCATATTCACCTTCATCCTTGTAAGTGTGAACGGGATTAATTTCATCTGATGTGTTCCCATCGCCAAATTCCCACAAATAATATTCGCTGTTGTATGAATAGTTATATGTCCTCAGCTCGTTACCCGGTATAAACAGCTCGGTGGGGGCAAGTTCAAAGCTTGCAACCGGGGGTTCGTGGACTGTGATAGTTCTTTCGCTTACCACCTCCTGTCCGTCTGCCCCTGTTATATAAAGTCTTGCTGCATATTTACCGGGTTTTTCAAATGTATACACCGGATTATCTTCTGTAGTTTCGCTTCCCTGTTCACCAA
>SKND01000097.1 GCA_007120695.1 Bacteroidales bacterium
ATGAAAACCCGTATCATGGAGGTGCTGAACGAGCAGGCAGGCGAACCGATCATAAAGAAAGTGGTGTTGCGGTAATAAAATATTTGCCACTGTCCTTTGCCACTGTCCTTTGCCACTGTCCTTTGCCACTGTCCTTTGCCACTGTCCTTTGCCACTGTCCTTTATCCCGGCTGCATTTTTTCAATTTAACAATATCATTACACCTGATTAATGTGCAGTTAATATTTAACTGGTTTCTTTGCCTGAGAAAGTAACGGGGAAAATTAATTGTCAAATAACTTTTTTATTTTGGATATTTACCATAGTTTTGACGCGTTAAAAAATGTTATAAAACATATTTTAGTTCCTTGTCATAGGGTGGGTATATGCCAAATATAATTTGAACCGGTAACTTGCCGGTCGTTTACAGCCCTGTAAATTAATGTGTTACATACACATTTCCCCTTATCTCTAAGCTGCGGAATTTTATTGCAGTCTGTTATGGAATATGGTCAAATGAGATCATATTGAAATTTAGAGAGAGAAATAAAATAGTGAGTCAAGTTTACAATGTAATTCTGTCCTTCAGGCAGGAGGGGATTATGTTTAAAATCAGCCGGAAGGCATGATATATAATTATTATTTATATTTTTTAACCAAAACCCAGATTAATATGAAAAAAACAATCATACTCTTTTTGATTGCTTTTGTGTTTTTGAGCTTTAATTTCGTTACCGCGCAGGAGGCTGAAGTTACCGGCAGGGTGACCCAGGCTTCTGACGGCGAACCGCTGCCGGGTGTAACAGTTGTTGCAAGTGGTACTACCATAGGAACGGTAACCGATATTGACGGATACTATTCAATCGGATTGCCAGATGATACCGCCGTCCTTGTGTTCAGTTTCGTGGGTATGCAGACCCTGGAGATACCGATTGAAGGACGAACCACAATTGATATCGAAATGGAGAGAGAGCTGGAAGCCCTCGAAGAGGTTATAGTAGTAGGATTCGGCACCCAGCAGCGTGTCAATCTTTCCGGAGCGGTTGACCAGATTGACACAAGGGAACTTGAGAGCAGACCCATATCCAGCGTTTCGCAGGGATTGCAGGGAGTTATTCCAAACCTTAACATAGATTATCTTGAAGGTTCACCCGGAACGGATCCTCGGATTAATATCCGCGGGTTTACTTCGATAAATGAAGGAGATCCGCTGGTACTTATAGACGGTATACCATCAACTACAGGGGAACTTACCAGGCTCGATCCGCAGGATGTTGCAAGCATCTCCGTTCTGAAAGATGCAGCTTCTGCCGCAATTTACGGTGCAAGGGCCGCATTTGGAGTTATACTTATCGAGACCCGGAGAGGCACTACTGAAGGTATGAGAGTGAATTATTCGGCAAGAACATCATGGGATACTCCGACTATTTTGCCTAATAAGACCACCGACCCCTACATATACATGCGTCTGCAGGATATCTCATCAAGCAATACGCCATGGGATTATATCAACTTTAGTGATGATATGTACGAATGGGCCAGGCAGCGTTCAGATGATCCCGATTCTGCACCAGCGGTGAGGGAGGATCCGGATAACCCCGGTACATGGCAGTATATGGGTAACAACGACTGGATATCTTATTTCCTGGCTGATTACGGGATGTCTACAAATCATGCTCTGAGTATTGAAGGGCGCACAGAGAGGACCAATTATTACCTCTCCGGATCATTTGACCGTCAGGATGGAGCGCTTCAGATTGCCGACGACAGGTTCGACCGCTGGAGTATTCGTAGTCGCGTTGATTACCAGCCTTTTGACTGGCTTACTATCGGTAATAACACCCTTATATCAATGACCGACAGGGTTATGCCTACCAGGTGGGATCACGGTTACTGGGCCATGTGGGATTTTTACAATCATGAACCAATGGCAATGGACAAGAACCCTGATGGGACCTGGGCCAATACTTCCGTGGGCCAGCAAGCGGCACAGCTCACGCAGGGCGGCGATCTGAGTGATGCAAGAGAGTCTTTCAGGACAACCTTCAACCTTGTTTCACCAATTGTGGAGGACAGGCTGACCCTTAATGCCGATTATACAGTAAGAAGGGAACTGAGAAATTACAATTATGATTACAAGCGTTATTCATTAGGTCACGGACCGGATGATATCCGGGAGCACGGGTCAACCTCGGTGTACCGTAACCGTACAACATATGATTACCATGTGGCAAATATTTATGGTAGCCTTAATCTTCCTTTTGGTGACCATACCGTTACCTCCGTATTTGGTTTCAACCAGGAGCTTAATGAAGAATATGGTATAATATCAAGCGTTCCGAATGTGATATCGTCCGAACTACCCGCACTGTCGCTGGCCACGGGTGATCCGAATGTCAGCGACTGGTACAGGGACTGGGCAGTAAGGGGCGCTTTCTTCAGGCTTAATTATATGTATGATGACCGTTATATTGTCGAGTTTAACGGCAGGTATGACGGCTCATCCAGGTTTCCGAAAGAAGACAGGTTCGGTTTCTTTCCGTCGGCTTCCGTCGCCTGGAGAGTAGACCAGGAGGCTTTCATGGATCAGCTAACATGGCTTGATATGTTTAAATTCAGGGGGTCATACGGCGCACTCGGGAACCAGAGTGTTTCTGCCTACGGATACATACCCTCGATGAGTGCCGGCAGGTCCGGTTACATAGTAGGAGACTCAAGGCCATTGTCAATATCTGCACCAGGACTGGTATCATCAGATTATACCTGGGAGCAGGTTTATACCCGTAACTTTGGCGTTGACTTCGACCTGTTCGGAAGAAGATTATCGGCTGTTTTTGATATTTACACAAGAGAAACAATCGGTA
>SKND01000061.1 GCA_007120695.1 Bacteroidales bacterium
AATGAAAATGCATACAGGGGATACCAGACACTGAAAAAATCGATACTTTTTTTCACAGTCTTCAATATCTTTCTTGCCATTACAGGATTGATCGGACTGGTTTCCTTCAGCACGGCCAGAAGGACCAAAGAAATAGGAATCCGCAGGATAAACGGTAGTTCAATAGCCAGTGTTTTTGTTCTTCTGAACAGGGAGTTTTTTGTACTCCTTGGCATATCGCTGATTATTGCATGGCCGGCCTACTGGATGGTTTACAATGCATTTCCCGGAGTTTATAAACTCCCGTTTGAACCGTTTATACTGGTTTATTCTGCAGTGATAATATTGGTTATTACACTTGCATCAACTGGATGGCAGACCTGGAGGGCAGCAACCAGAAACCCGGTGGAGGCGCTACGCTATGAATAAATTTGCCGGCCACCATGGTACATAATCTGACCTGGAGAAGGCTGCTTCGGCTTTGAGGCATGAATGACCGAGAGCTACAGAATGGGTTATAAATAAAAATTTTCACGATATTATGGTACGAAAAATAAAAAATCTATATCAGTTGGCCGGTAAAAACAAAGCTGCCCTGGCAACGAATGTTATCGGGTTATCCATCGGTCTGGCGACAACCATCCTGCTGGCAACATTCATATTGCATGAATGGAGCTACGACAGGCATTTTTCAAAAGCTGATAACATATACCGTCTGCATACCTTATGGATTGATGGAGGAAAAGAATCGGTTGAACCCATCAATTTACGTCAGACTTTTACCGAAATACCACAAAATGTTCCGGGTATCGAGGCAGCCGTACAGATATACAGGGGCTGGAATACAGAGATTATATCTGACAATGTCAGGTATGCTCACAACAACCTTTTGTATGTTGATTCAACCTTCTTCACTGTTTTTGATTTCAATGTAATTGAGGGGTCTGCTGAATATGCCTTGCAGGACCCGGGTTCTGTTGTGCTGACAAAGAGCCTGGCTTACAAGATCTTTGGAGACTATCCGGCGATGGGGCAGATACTGGAGATTGAAAATAAAAGCTACATGGTATCAGCAGTTATGGATGATGTTCCTGAGAACACACATTTTTCATATGATCTGCTTCTACCCATGAATGCCCTTGATTTTATGCACCAGCTCGGCGGGCTTGAGTTCTTTACTTATTACCTGTTTGATCCAAATGCAGATCCACAAACAGTGGGTAGTGCAGTAAATGAAGCAAACACCGAAATACTGACGGAGCGGTTCAGCATGTTCGGGGACTATGATTTTTCGTCTGAAATTGAACCACTCACCAGGTTGCATCTATTTTCCAACGCATCCTATGATCTGGGTCCGACCGGGAGCATAAAGACGGTTCTTCTTGTAGGAGCGATCGCGGTTCTTGTGATGTTCCTGGCGCTTACAAATTTTATCAACCTGTTTGTAATTGAAGGTGAACAGCGTGCAAAGGAAATAGGGATCAGAAAAGTAAACGGGGCCGGGAGGATGGACATGATAAAACAGTTTTTTAGCGAAACAACATTCATTGTAGCCATATCATTTTTTATTGGCCTTGTACTGGCTACCCTTCTGTTACCCCAGTTTGGCGATCTCATGAGGCGCAGTTTCCCTGAAGATATATTCCTGTCACCGGCCCTTACCGGAATTCTTGCAGGAATATTTATCATAACTGTTGTTCTTTCCGGTAGTTATCCGGCTTTTTACCTGAGCAGGTTAAAACCGGCTGCCATTATAAAGCAACAGGTTGTAAAAAGCGGCCGCAGAAAAGTAGTTATGAATCTGACAGGTGGGATACAGCTGATAATTACCCTGGTTTTACTGACATACCTGTTCGGGATAAACAACCAGATCCAATACATGAGAAACATGCCGCCGGGGCTTAACCCGGAGGGACTTGTTAATATTTACAATTTGAATGACGACATGAAAAGGCAATATCCTGAAATACGTGACCAGCTGCTTAACATTCCCGGGGTGGCAGGTGTTGCAGCCTCAACCCACACCATTGGCGGAGGATGCAGTGGACAGGGCATCAGGCTTGCTGAAAATCAGGCCGATAATATTCTTGCCATTAATGAATACCGCGTCCAGCCGGGTTTGTGCAGGTTATTGGAATTGGAACTTAAAGAGGGCCGTTTTTTCGATCCTGAACTAACGACCGACAGGCAATCCGTAATTTTGAACGAGGCAGCGGAGCGAATGCTCGGATTGACTTCGGCTGTTGGAAAAAGTGTGGTGATGTTTCAGAATCCTCTGGAAGTTATCGGTGTGGTAAAAGATTTTCATTACTCATCAGCTGCAAATACAATTCAGCCGCTTGTATTCACGGCATATTCCGGTAACATCAACAACATAGTAGTAAGAATAGCAACGCATGCGGACTTTGGTGAGTCTATGAAAAAGATTGGCGAGACTTTAAGATCGTTTGATGAAGATTATATAATTACTACCAGTAATACGGGTGATATCTACCAGAGTTTTTATGCAGGGGAGGAGAGACTCGGAAAGCTAATCCGTATAGGTGCAATCATTGCAGTTATTATAGTGATGATGGGCATTTTTATGCTGGTGTCACAAAGTATATCAAGACGAACAAAAGAGATAGGGATACGCAAGGTGCTTGGTGGGTCAACAACAAAAATGCTCGCTATACTTTATACAGGTACCATCAAATGGATTGCCATAGCATCGGTAATTGCCATTCCGGTTAGTTATTATTTTCTGGACAGATGGTTGCAGGATTATGCCGTAAAGGCCCCCTTAAACTGGTGGCTTTTTGTACAGGGAGTATTTATTGTGATTGTATTGCAAACGGTTGTCACTATATGGCAGACCTTACGGG
>SKND01000363.1 GCA_007120695.1 Bacteroidales bacterium
GAAATAGAAGAGTTTGAGCCCCATTTTGGTAATGGTGCATATAGTCCTGCCAATTTTATATTTAATTCAAAAAATGCAGGTTTTGCAATGGATCTTGGAGCCACCTACAGATTGATGGAGGAGGTCACATTGTTTGCCAGTGTTACAGATCTTGGATTTATCGGATGGAAGGAGGATGTTTACAATATTACGATGGATGAAGATTTTGAGTTTGAAGGCATAGATCTTTCTGCCGCCTTCGACCAGGCTGATGATTCGAAGCCTGCCGATAACTTTCTTGATTCCCTGCAGGGAAGATTTAACCTGGATGATACACGTAACTCATACAACAGGGGTTTACCGGCCAGGGTCTACCTGGGAGGTAGTTATAAGTTAAATCAGATGTTAAGTTTCGGTCTGCTAAGCCGCTCAGAAATATATAGCGGGGGATTCGAACAGGCAGTCACTCTATCTGCCAACTCAAATATCGGCAGATGGCTGTCAGCCTCAATGTCGTATTCGGTGATGAATAACAGCTACAATAACCTGGGACTTGGTCTTGCTTTGCGTGGTGGAGGCTTCCAGTTATATGTGGTGTCAGATAATCTATCCACGGCATTCATGCCGCACAGAACCAAAAACGCACATGTCTGGTTTGGCCTGAACCTGGTATTCGGACACAGAAAAGACAGACAGATAGGGGCGGGAGAACTTAGGGAGTTTGGTGTACCGCTCAACTCCCGCGGTGTGGATAAAAGGTGAGCCTTTCACTTACAACCTGCATGGTTTATTTTCACAGCCTGTACCTGCCACTTTTTGATATCTCCCTTTTTCCTGAATGCCCAAATTATTATTAACTTTGTGGGCTTAAAGGTTTTTAAAATGGGTTTGATTCGATTTGCAATTATTTTTTTTCTGGTTTACTTTCTTATAAGTCTGTTCACCAAGTATGTGATGCCTTTTGTGGTGAGACTTTTATTCCGCCGGATGTCAGACAGGGTGAGAAAGGATTATGAGAAACAGATGCGTGAAAAGAAAAGGAAAGAGAGGGAAGGAGAAGTGACAATCCGATACAGGCCCGGTAATAATAAGATAATAACCCGGGAGGATGGTGAATACATCGATTACGAGGAGATGGATGAAAAATAATCATTAACAGATACATGTAAATCCCATGAAGAACTCTCAATTGTTCAGATCCCTTGCCAGAAAGTCAGTCCCCCATATTATTGCTGTTATCCTGTTCCTGATAATAACATTTGCCTATTTCTACCCGCTCCTTGAAGGCAAAGAGCTTTTTCAGTCAGATATCACTCAGTTCCGTGGCATGGCCAAAGAGATTGTCGATTACAGGGAAGAGACCGGTGAAGAGGCTTTGTGGACAAACTCGATGTTCGGGGGAATGCCCGCTTACCTGATCTCTGTCAGATATCCGTATAACCTTATCAGGTATGTTGACCGGCTGTTGTCACTTGGTCTCCCGCGACCTGCCAAATACTTGTTCCTTAGTTTAATTGGCTTTTATATACTGCTGCTCGCCTTCAGGGTCAATCCCTGGCTTGGAATTGCCGGGGCCATTGCCTTCGGCTTCTCCACATATTTTTTTATAATTGAGGCTGCCGGGCATAATACCAAGGCTCATGCGATGGCCTATATGGCCCCCCTGCTGGCGGGAATTGTGCTTTCCTTCAGGGGCAAATTGCTCCTGGGATGTGTACTGACAGGGTTGTTCCTTGCCCTCCAGATATTTGCCAATCATCTTCAGATAACATACTACACACTGCTTATTGTTATCGTTTACGGAATTTTTGAACTTGTTCATGCCTTCAGGAATAAAGTTATTCCCCGATTTTTCAGGACCCTTCTCATATTGTTTATTCCAGTTATCCTGGCAGTCGGTGTCAACTTTACGAATATGTACCTTGTCTGGGAATACGGAAGATATTCGATGAGGGGCCCGTCGGAGCTGGCCGACGGAGAGGACGGAAAAACAACGGGACTCGATAGGGATTATATACTGAATGATTACAGTTACGGCATTCCGGAAACTATGAACCTGTTTATTCCAAATTTCAAGGGTGGTGCATCCAGCTATGATCTGGGTACCAGTTCAAATATGTACCAGGTCTTAAGCGAAGAGGGGATCCAGGGAGCACGGGAGATAGTTAGTAGTGCGCCAGCCTATTGGGGCCGGCAACGTTATACTGCCGGTCCGGTATATATAGGCGCCTCAGTAATTTTCTTTTTTATTCTGGCTCTGTTTGTTTTGAAAGGGAGATACAAATGGTGGCTGATTTCTGCAACGATCTTATCCATAACCCTTGCCTGGGGAAAAAATTTCATGTTCCTGTCGGATCTTTTCATTGACTATTTTCCGGGATATAATAAGTTCCGCACAGTATCGATGATACTGGTAATAGCAGAACTCACAATACCATTGCTGGCTGTTCTCGGACTCAGGGAGATTATTGTGCAGGGTAACTCTCCTGAATTAAAGGAGAAACTCAAAAAGGCTCTTTACATTGCAGGAGGTATAGCATTGTTCTTTACGGCATTGCCTGGTATGGTACTTAGTTTTTCAGGAGAGGTTGATCAGCAGCTGCTTGCCATGGGGTGGCCCGACTTTCTGATTGATGCCCTTGAAAGGGACAGAATGAACTTGCTGAGGAGTGATGCATTCAGATCGTTAATATTTGTAGCCCTGGGGGCAGGTATAATATGGTTGTTCATATTGAACAAAATTTCTGTCAAATGGATTGGACTGGCGGTTGCCTTTTTGTTCCTTATTGATCTCTGGCCTGTTGGCAGAAGGTTTCTCAGCAGCGACGACTTTGTTACACAGAGACAGATTACACAACCATTTCTAAAGAATGAGGCAGATGCTGTCATACTTCAGGATGATGACCCTCATTACAGGGTTTACAATACTACCAGAAGTCCCTTCAATGATGCAATAACTTCATACCATCACAAATCTATCGGCGGGTATCACGGAGCCAAAATGGGCCGCTACCAGGATTTGATTGATTTTCATCTGAGCCGCAATAATATGGATGTATTGAATATGCTAAATACTAAATATTTTATTCAGGCCGGAGAAAATAATCAACCCCAGGCTTTCAGAAATCGCGGAGCCCTGGGTAATGCATGGTTTATTGAGAGTGTCCGAATTGTTGAGAATGCAGGTCAGGCGATTGTGGCGCTTAACAATTTTGATCCTGCCCGTGAGGCCATTGTAGAAAAGGAGTTTGAGGAATTTGTCAGAGGTGTGGTACCGGAAGAAATACCAGAACCGGACGGTGACATAATGATCGACACAGAACCTGTTGAGCCTGAAGATGTAGTTGAACCGGTTGAGACCGGGAATAGTTTCGGAGAAGAAGTTGATGAACAACAAAACGGATTTATTGAACTGACCAGTTACAGTCCCAACCACATGGTTTACCGTTCCGAATCATCAACTGAAAGAATTGCAGTATTTTCGGAGATATACTATGACGCAGGCTGGCGTACATACATAAACGGCGAGGAGGCAGACCATTTCAGGGTCAATTATATCCTTCGTGCCATGGTGGTTCCCCCCGGTAATAATGAGATAGAATTCAGGTTCAGGCCACGAGGTTATTTTACAGGTGAATGGATATCCCTTGCCAGCTCTCTGCTGATGATATTTCTTGCCGGGGCTTTAATACGGAGAGAGTTCAAAGCATATTCGGAACAGCAAGGTGTTAATCCCCTTTCGGATGAAAAATCTTCATGACAACAGGTGCAACAGTTAAAAATTAAACAACATGCAGCCAAAAACCAACCTTAAACAAAAAGAGATTGAGGAGATACTTGGAAGATGTGATGCTTGTTATCTGGGAATGTCTGAAGAGAACGGGATACCATACGTATTGCCATTCAATTTCGGGTATCATGGGGGCTTTCTTTACCTGCATGCCGGGCCGGGAGGTAAAAAATTTGATGTGCTGAAGTTTAACGACCGTGTTTGCGCAGCTTTCAGTACCGACCATGAAATTCGTGGCAGGAATGAGAATGTGGCATGCAGTTATTTTATGAAATACCGCTCTGTGTTACTTCATGGCCGCATTGAAATGATTGAGGAGTATGAAGAGAAGGTAAGGGCTCTTAACATCATTATGAAAAAGTATACAGGAAAGGATGACTTCAAATATAACTCCCCGGCTGTAAATAATGTACAAACATTCAGAATGGTGGTTGAAAAAGCAGAAGGACGGTCTTTCGGCTACTGATTATCGGGTCAGTGTCTGAATCAGAAAGTCACATCTGGTGTTTTTTGACAAATGAGAGATTCATTACATGTGCTTATGAACAGATACTAATTAAGGTGAAAGAATATGACGTTATTGTAATCGGAGCCGGTGCTGCCGGTTTGATTGCAGCCGGGAGGGCAGCACACCTTAACGGCAGGGTGCTGTTGGTTGAAAAGATGCGGCAACCTGGAAGGAAACTCCTCATCACCGGTAAAGGCCGCTGCAATATTACCCATGATGCACCTAAATCTGTTTATTATAAGAACATATTTCCCGGCGGTCGTTTTCTCAAGCATGCATTCAACAGTTTCTTTACAGGAGATATACTGGAGATACTTAATAAAAGCGGGGTGGAGACAACTACCGAAAGAGGGAACAGGGTATTTCCTTTAAGCAATAAAGCCCAGGATGTTCATAAGGCAATCACCTCGTGGATGGGGAAGAAAAATATCGAAATTCTGTTACAGACCAGGGTGAGCTCACTGATACTTCATGATGGCACGGTAAAGGGTATTCGTGCTTATTCAGAGAGCGGAAGCCGGGAATACTATGGCAGAAAGGTTATAATCTGCACAGGCGGGAAATCCTATCCGGCAACGGGCTCAAGCGGCGACGGGTATCAGCTGGCACAGCAAGCCGGGCATATCATCAGCGAGGTAAGACCTGCACTGGTGCCCCTGGTTACCAGGGGAGATATTGCAGGGCGGTTGCAGGGACTGGGACTGAAGAATGTCAGGGCTGTGGTATGGGTTAACGGGAAAAAGAGTGCCTGGGAGTTTGGTGAGCTGATGTTTGCCCATTACGGTCTGAGTGGTCCCATCATACTTACTTTAAGCAGGAGAGTTGTTGAGGAGCTCGCTGCAGGCAACCAAGTGGAGATAGGTATTGATCTTAAGCCTGCACTTGATGAAGCTAAGCTCGATAACAGGCTGCTCCGTGACCTGGATTCAAATGGCAAAAAGCAGGTTGACAATATTTTCAGGCTCTGGCTTCCATCCAAGCTGATACCTGTTTTTCTGGAACTTACAGGCATTGATGGCGAAAAACTGTGTCACCAGCTAAGTGCCAAAGAAAGAAAAAAAATCCTTTTGATGCTGAAGGATTTCAGGTTTGTTGTTACCGGTCATCCTGGTTACAGGGAAGCTATCATAACTGCCGGGGGTGTTACCACCGGTGAGATAAATTCCAGAACAATGGAGTCAAACCTTATCAGAAATCTCTATTTTGCAGGAGAAGTGATTGATGTAGACGGCAATACCGGCGGCTTTAACCTGCAGATAGCCTTCTCCACAGGATTTCTCGCCGGCCAGTCATCTATGATGGCTTAATATCAACATCCTCCCTGTACGACTGCTGTACGCTCACGGGGTCGTATTGCCGGCAGTGCAGGTGCGGGCGGGGCTTCTGTTGTTCTCTCAATAGTTTCTCCTCCAAGGGACTGACCGGCTGCCCTGCGGAAATCGTACCTCGCAAACTCTTCGTTGGGACTTAGATCTGAAGGGGGTTCAGGATTAATGATCGCTTCCACCCAGTAATTTAGTCCGCCCTGCAGCACATAGTTATTGTGATAACCCTGCTGACGGGTAAGCATCCATGCTTCATTGGCATTAACCGATCCGGTGGAATAAAATACATTGATCTTAATATTTTGATCGAGGATGTTCCTCCATTCATCCGAGAGTATCTCCGGCAGAGGAATATTTACCGCCCCCGGCAGACTATAGTTGTCAAATTCATCGGGGCTGCGTACATCAATAAGCTGCAATGACGGATTCTGTTCAACTATCATTTTTGCTATCTCATCGGGCGATACAAACTGGCTTCCTGATGCAACCTCCTGTAACAGCTGTTCAGTTGTAAGCTTATATGGTTTTGTGGTGTTTTCCGGTACCATGGCGATAATCAGTCCCAGAGGAACAATTACCAGTGCCAGTAGAATTCTGGGGTTAATCTTTTCCATTATATGTTGATTTTTGTTTGGTAAAACTTCAGGTTCTTATTTCTATAACAATTTATACTCACTAAGTAAGTAAATATTATTTTAGTTAATTAATTCATGCGCAACAATTATTGTTAAAAAAGGTTCATATCAGTAAATTTCCCTTGGGAATTTTTTTTCTGCCCATTCACCTATCCAAAACATTGCAAAGGCTGCAAAAATAAGAAACAATCCGAACACTCCCTGCGACAGGCCCAGTATTTCATTTATTCTTGGTGAACCCATAAACTCTGCATAATACAAACTTTCCCAGAGTGGATAGCCCTCTGTGAAGATAAGTATACCGATAAAGAGTCCCCCGATAAATACCATCCCGTCAATCTTGCCTATGGCCGCTGCACAGAAACTGGTACCCGGGCAGAATCCCCCTAGTATGAATCCTGCGCCCATGATTATACCGCCAATAATTGCCGATGTCAGGTATGTCGGGTTGACATATACCATATCAAGATCCATCCAGCCAAAAAGACTGAAAAAAAGCATTCCCAGCATAGCTGTTATGGCAGCTGTGAAAAACACTTTAAGCACTGTGGTGTCATATCCGTAGAACATCCCGGCTAGCTTCCGGCTTGATGAAAATCCGCTCTGTTCGAGAACAAAGCCAAAGCCGATACCTATAAAGAAGGCCAGCAGCAGGTTTGTATTCTGAGAAATTATATCGTATACTATCAATGGACCCATTGTTTTGCTTTTTACTATGACTGTTTCTTTTTATCTCTGCTTATTATTTTCAATGTATTTCTATTAATACTGCTTTCAGGTTTTGTTGAAAGCTGATCCCGGGTCAGATTGTTCTCATCCCGGTTAAGCCTGTTATATCCAGTTTTTCCTGAAGAAGTATGCAAGTACAAAGGCGGTACCAAATATGGCTGCCATGGTTACAAATCCGCCTAATGACAGCACTGCCATACCGCTTAATGCCGAACCTGAGGTGCAACCTCTTCCGATCTGTGAACCGTAACCAAAAAGAATACCTCCGGCAAGGGCAAAGTAGAGCCGCCGTCGGGAAGTAATCTTTGGCGAATGTTCAACCTTAAGCTTCATTCTTCCGGCCAGGACTCCCGAAAGAAATCCTCCAACGATAACCCCCAGCATCTGGTACACCAGCCAGGTGTTCATCGGCCTCTCACGCTGCATGGCATAATACTCGCTGTAATATGCTGCATTGAAATAGTGAGAAGGAGCTACAGTCTTCACTCCGGAAGCAACTGTATCTTTAATTGCCCCGCTGGCACCCAGTCCCCGACCCGACACAAAAAAGGCCGCCAACAGTACCAGTCCCAGTAGCACCCCCCCGAGATAAGGATTCATATATTTCGGTTGCATGTCAGAAATTTAGAGTTTGTAATGAAAAAGATTATTCAATAAATTCTCAATAAATTCTCAATAAATTCTCAATAAATTCTCAATAAATTCTCAATAAATTCTCAATAAATTCTCAATAAATGATGAATGGTTTAAAATTTTATTGTTATGTTAAATATCAGTACAGCCATCTGCTTGCCTGTCCGGCATAAGCAATAATAAACCTGAACATCAGTCCCCCGAAAATCACCAGCAAGCCGGGAATCAGCACCGGAATCCTGATGTTTTTCAGTTCCATTACCTCCAGGAATGCCGGCACCATCATGCCCAGGAAGACCACAAGGACCCAGAATGGCGCCGTGTAAGGACCGCCAAGGAACATCGCTGCAGCATCAATCTGCACCTGTGTGCTGGCCAGAAAACCCATGAACATATGGATGATCAGAAAAAGTTCAATTCCTATCAGTACCAGGTCAATTTTTGAGAACATGATCCTTTCGGCATGAGACTTTGAAACCAGCATAATATAGGCGGCCCCGGTAGACAGTCCCGATGCCAGAAAAAGCGGTCCGAGGATAGATGTGTTCCAAAGCGGGCGTGAATTGAAGGCCGAAAAAAGAATTCCAGTATAGATGCCCAGAATTACCGAGAATACCAGCAGTATCCATGCCATGGTGATTTTATGCCTGATAAAGAATCCCTCCAGCTCTTTGATCCACCGGTATTTCCAGTCGAACGACGGAAAGATATCCCTTATGTTGAGGGCACACCAGATAAAAGAGATCGGGGTAACCACCATAAGTGTCCATGCTCCCCATGACATTGGCGATTCCAGCCTGATTGTTGTGTACAGCCGCCAGAAGTATGGCTTGTTGTTAAGGTCGAGCATCAGGGCCAGCAGTCCTGCCACCAGGATGATTGGGGTAATAAAGGGAGCTTTTCTTACGGCAGCCGGATACTTCTCTTCCTTGCCCTGAATGGTATACAGGGCTGCAAAAAACAGTATCCCTGCCGCCAGTCCCCCAAGAAACAGGTAAAAAGGAATATGCCAGTGCCAGATATTCAACTGTGGATCGATAAGGTGGTTCATCCGGCCGCTTATAATAATTTCTTCTCTCATATTCAGGTCGATATAATTATCAGGTTAGGAAATAGAGATGTGGTTTGGTGCCGGCTTCGGGGATAAGTGTTTTCCACTTGCGGTTTTTCAGTACCATGGAGACTTCGCTGCGAGGATTATCAAGATCGCCAAAGTACATACATTTAGTAGGACAAACCGAAACACAGGCCGGTTTCATCCCTTTTGTTATCAGGTGGGAGCAAAAAGTGCATTTATCTACATGCCCCAAAGGGTGGGGAAACCTGGCATCATACGGACATGATGCAATGCAGGCACCGCACCCGATGCATTTACGGGGTGTTACAAGAACGACCCCTCCATCAGAATAGTGACTTGCCCCCGTGGGACAGCATCTTACGCATGGGGCATTTTCACACTGGTTACATCGCTCTGAGCGGATCTCCATCTCCAGCATGGGATAAGTTCCTTCGGTAACCTCAACCACCCAGTCGCGGCAATAGCCGATGGGTACCTTGTTTTCGGTCTGGCATGCTACCACGCAGTCGCTGCAGCCAACACATTTCTTTGTATCTATTGCCATTGCGTATCTCATGCCTGTACCTCCTGGTGGTTATTTGCAAACAGGAATGTGACAAAATTGCCCCTCATCCCTGTACCTCCCATTATGGGATCAATATGGACCCTGCTTATCAATTCGGTGTCGTTGGCTCCCCTGCCATATGCCCTGCTCAAACGCCTGTCTGCATGGCCAAAACCGTGAACCATATAGACAGAATCCCAGCGAATCCTTTCTGTTACCCTTACCCTTATGGGGAAAGTACTTTTGATGCCATCCTGGTTCTGCAGGTAAACATAATCTCCGGTTTCGAGTCCCCAAAGGTTGGCAACTTTCGGGTTGACCCAAAGGTCGTTCTCATCCATCAGGTCTGTCAGGTTAGGATTGTTGGCAGTACGTGCAAAAGTATGCATCGGAGCTCGCCCGTAGTTCAAACGGTAATAGCCCTCGGGCGGATCTTCATGAGGTGTATAAACCGGCATCGGATCGAAGCCTGCGGCCGCCATACTTGTAGACCAAAGTTCTATCTTTCCGGTGTTGGTGTTGAATTCTGTCTGCTGCCCCTCATGCAGGTAGAGGTCATCATAGAACCTCGGATAATTCTTCACTCCGATACGCATCATCTCATCGAGTGATGTATCAAGTTGTCTTAGTTGCCAGTCCAGCAGTTCTTCAATGCTTTCCCACGCGAAATAGTCGCCGTAGCCCATTATCCCCGCTAATTCTTTTGCCATCCAGTAAGCCGGCCTGGAGTTGAATAACGGTTCGGTAGCAGGAGCCCGCAATGCTATGTTGGGCTGTCTGTGAGGTGAATTGCGTATAAGATCATAGCGTTCCAGGTAGGTGCATTCTGGCAGAACAACATCTGCCCAGCCGGTAATCTCGGCAGGCATCGTGTCAATAACAACAACCAGCTCAAGACTCCTTAGAGCTTCTATGGTCTGTTTCTGGTCGGGCAGGGTCATTGGCAGGTTAGTACCGTTAACTATCCAGGCCTTATAGTTGCACTCCTCTGAAAAGTCGGGAATTGATGCCTCGCATATTCCTGATGACAGGGCCAGGTCGGCCAGCGGATATTTATCAGGGAAGGCGTCTCTCCAGGTTCTCTCCGGTTCGGGGAACGGGGGATGGGGATAGTTTGGGATCACCATCCTGTCAGGTGAGTAGAAGCCTCCTCTCCGGCCCCAGCTGCCAAGCAGGGCATTAAGTATGGCAACAGCCCTTAGCCGCTGTGTGTCGTCGCCATACCAGGTAACATGCCTGCCCGGGTGCACAATTACTGCAGGAGAGGCGTTGACCATCTCCTTTGCGGTTCTTCTTATTGTATCTGGTTCGATAGTTGTAATACCATAAGCCCATTCAGGTGTAAATGGTTGCACATGTGCTTTCAGCTGCTCGAATCCGTAGGTATACTGTTCGACATACTCTTTGTCATACCACTCTTCATTAATTATAACATGTATCCATGAAAGAAGGAGTGCAAGATCGGTTGCAGGTTTTATCGGCAGCCAGTATTTTGATTTACC
>SKND01000065.1 GCA_007120695.1 Bacteroidales bacterium
ATGCTGTTTTCATCTGCCGGATATTCCCAATTGAGGAGCACAGAAGAGGTTGAGATCAAAACATCAGCACAGTGTCCGATGTGCAAAGAATCGATAGAAGAGATGCTTACCTTCGAGCGGGGAGTAAGGCATGCACTGCTGGATATGGAAACAAAAAAAGTGACAGTAAGGTATAACAGCCGGAGAACAGATGCGGACAAACTTCGCAAAGCCATCACAAAACTGGGTTACGATGCCGACGATATGGAGGGTGACAGTGAAGCATATGCAAATCTTCCCGCTTGCTGTAAAAAACCGGACGATCCCAACCATGTAGCACATTGATTTCCATTTTGTAATTTATATTTTAATAGTCCGGTCTCCCTTGCTCACAAGGGGCCGGGCTTATTAGCATACTCGGTCTGCCCAATCAGAGTCCGAACACTGACCATTGGCCGAACTCAATTGTAATGAATCTCTCATTTGTCAAAATTCACAAGATGTGGCTTTCTGGCCAGACAATATTTAGATTATTTAATAAATTGCAGGTACAAAAGATGACAAAATGGATGATACTATCAACTGGGGAATCATAGGCTGCGGAAATGTTACGGAAGTAAAAAGCGGACCCGCATTCAATAATATTAAAGATTCGAACCTCGTGGCAGTTATGCGACGCAATGCCGAAAAGGCACAGGACTATTCATCACGTCACAATGTGCCGCGCTGGTATGATAATGCAGAAACGCTTATAAATGACAAGGAAGTAAATGCTATTTATGTTGCCACCCCACCCGGATCACATGCAGAATATGCCATTGCTGCAATGAATGCCGGCAAACCGGTCTATGTCGAAAAACCGATGGCTGCCTCCTATTCTGAATGCCTAGAGATGATAAAGGTATCTGAATCTACCGGAGTACCGCTTTTTGTCGCCTATTACAGGCGAATGCTTCCCGGTTTCCTGAAGGTAAAAGAAATGATTAATTCCGGAGTTATCGGCAGGCCACTCTATTTCATGATAAGATTCTTCATACCACCATACAAGGAAGATTTCAGTAAGCCTCCACCATGGAGGGTTAACCCACTCTTATCCGGAGGTGGATATATATTCGATTTGGGAAGCCACCAGCTTGATTTTATAGATTACCTTTTCGGGGCCATTGAAAAAGAGTCATCCCTTCCCCTAAATACAGCAAACCTCTATGAGCCGGAGGATTTTGTGTCGGCAGGCTTCAGGTGTGAATCGGGTGTCGCTGGCAATGCTGTATGGGGCTTCACTGCACCGGAGCATCTAAGGGAAGACTCGATTGAAATTGCAGGAGAAAAAGGCCGGATCAGGTTTTCCTGTTTTGGTTTTACCCCTGTTGAACTTACTGTAAACGGCAAAACCAGCCTGTTTGAGAACCCCCGTCCCCGTCATGTCCAGCAGCCACTTATACAAACCATCGTCGACCAGTTATGTGGCCGGGGTGAATGTACCAGTACAGGAATCACGGCAGCACGTACCAGCAGAGTGCTTGACAGTATTACCGGAAAAAAGGGTTTATCAGAGATTTAACTTTATAACGCAATTAATTTCAATATTCTGTACACAGTAATTAGAAAAATAGTTTTACTTTTGAGGCCAGTTCTGAATATTTGAAGGTAAACTGCAACTTTTAAGTAAATAATCCGTTAATATTTGCGTCTTATCCCATCAATCATATTTACCTTTCAATGCATAATACAATAAAGCTTTTTTTTAAAAATTTATTAATATCCAGGTATATTACCAGGCATATTTCTCATGTTGCTTTAATAACGACATTAGTTATACTATTTATATTTAATAATGATTTGGCGGCAAGGGAGAGGTCGGTTAACCCTGCCAGTAATGGCCTGTTAAGTGTTTTTCTTGACTTTTCTTTTCATCAGCAATATGTCAGGGAGACGCTCACTTTTGTCAACTATGTGCGCGACAGGGAGATGGCACAGATACATATAATGATGACAAGGCACGGATCAGGTTCTGCCGGCGAAAACTATATAATTACTTTCATAGGCCGGAGTCGTTATGAAGGGATGAACAACGTATTAACATACTGGTCGCCTGGAACAAACACAACAGATGATACCAGGCGGGGTCTGGTTGAGATGATCAGTATGGGGCTGGTACCATATCTTGCCACAACAGATATGGCAGATCAGATATCCCTTACAATATCGGGCGGTCGGCAGGTCGAGAGGACACCGGTTGAAGATCCCTGGAATAACTGGGTATTTGAAATTTACGGTGGTGCCAACTTCAATAAAGAATCGACACAAAACAGGTTTAATTCCAGGTGGGGTTTCTCGATCGATAAGATATCGGAGGACTGGAAAATAAGGATCCGGCCATACTTCAACCTTAATGAGCGTAACTTCATAACTGACGGCAGGACAATTACAAGCAGATCACACAGGCACGGGTTTTCAGGTAATGTTATCAGGAGCATCGACCAGCACTGGTCGGCCGGACTGTTTGTAAGCATGTTGTCAAGTACTTTTCACAATATGAAATTCAATGCCGACGTTTCACCGGGGATTGAATACAGCCTTTACCCTTACAGTGAAGCAACCAGGAAAGCTATTACATTTGTTTATACCATTGGAGCCGGGCATAACAATTATATTGAACAGACAGTTTTTCTGAAAAATTCGGAGACATTATTCGGTCAGAGAATAAATATAGGGGCAAGTTTCCAGCAACCCTGGGGTTCATTCATGGCAAGGATAAGGGGTTCCCATTATTTCCATGATTTCGAGTCCAACAGGGTCGACCTTTTTGCCCGTCTTGATTTTCGTGTCATAAAAGGATTGTCTCTGAATGTAAGCGGCAATTTTGATTTTATAAATGACCTTGTTTCCCTTCCCGCAGGAGAAATGTCCCTCGAGGAGATCCTTTTGCAGCAGCGGCGCCAGGCAACCAATTACCAGTTATCGGGATCAATAGGAATTGCATACAGCTTCGGTTCACAGTTTACAAATGTGGTAAACACCAGGTTCTGATCTCCCGGAAGCCGAAAACAGACCATTAAAATGAGAAGCAAAAAGAACAACCTTTACCTGGGTATTTTACTTGTACTGACCGGACTTGTTTTGCTGCTTAACAACCTGGGAATTGTTCCGGTCAGCATGCCTGCCTATATCCTGTCATGGAAAACATTCCTGCTTGCACTTGGGGTCATATTTCTCTTTACCGAACGGGATAAAACAGGAGGTATAGTACTTATAGCGGTGGGCTTCTGGTTCCTTATTCCCGATATCTGGAATATTAATCCCAAAGAAGCAGGGCTTTTATGGCCCATCTTGTTTTTGGCCGTAGGCTTGTCAATCCTGCTGTCAGGAAAAAGAAGAGGGTAATACACTAAATCATCTGCTTCCGGGCTGGACTTACCCCGAAATTTATCCAAAACCGAATCTAAGCTGAGAATCAAATATTTCAACTGGTCTCATTAATTTTCCCGGTTATTGCCTTTTACAGGAAAGTTTATTATCTTAAAATAAACTTTCTTAAATAAAATCTAAGGATGAAGGCCGGTATATTTGGCGATTTTCTAAACCTCTTTTTTCCAACGTTATGTGAAGCATGTAAATCGGTTCTTGTTAAACAGGAAAGGCATATCTGTACAAGCTGCCTGTATAACCTGCCAAAAACCAACTTTCATCTCGATCATAACAACTCGATGGCAAAACTATTCTGGGGAAGGGTGAACATAGACGCGGCAGCAGCCATGTATTACTTTGAAAGCGGCAGTAAATGCAGAAAAATTCTTCATCAGATTAAATACAGAGGTAAAAAAGAGCTGGCAATGTTTCTTGGTATCATTTATGGCAGGGAGCTGTTCCTTTGCGGCAGATTTACCGGGATCGAAATGATTATACCTGTCCCCCTACATCCGGAGAGATTAAAAAAAAGAGGTTTTAACCAGAGCGAGTGGTTCGGACGCGGATTGGCACGAAGTTTAAATAAAGAGGTGTGCAGTGATGTACTGGTTCGTTGCTCGGGCACAGAAACTCAAACCAGCAAATCACGAACTGAGCGCTGGGACAATGTAGAGAAGAGTTTCAGTTTACAGAATCCCGAAAAGATTGAGAATAAGCATCTCCTGCTTGTTGATGATGTGGTTACCACAGGAGCAACACTTGAATCATGCGCTTCGGCCTTGATAAAGCCTCCCGGTATCACAATCAGCATATTAACAATAGCTTTTGCATAAAAGCATATCAGAACTGATAATGAAGGAGAAAGGAGATCACATTGTTATTCTGTCCCCTGTTGAAATAATAAGTTCCGCCACCGGCATGATCCCTCACCGGTATAATTGAATATGAGATTCGTGCAATAACAGAAATCTTTTCAGTCAGAAGGTATCCTACCCCCACAAGAGCGGCAAATTCAGTTTTTCTGAAGGGGAGCGTTCCGGGTGTGCTTCCAAGCTCATCTTCCTCCTTTGCATGGATAAGATAACCAAATGATACACCCCCCTCTGCCAAAATTCCTGCCGGTAACAAATACCCGGCAATCAGCGGTATCTCAATATAATTAAGGTCAATCCTGTAATACCTCGGATCTTCAATTGTTGTCCTGACCCTGCTCCCTTTGGATGAATAGCTTATCTCCAGTTGCCCCCTCCACGAATCACTAAGCCAGGTATTTACAAAAACACCCAAAGCAGGTCCGGCCTTATTGTATCCTGAAAAACCATCACCTTCAACCTGTGATATATTCAGACCTCCACCGATACCCGCGTTAAAGATCTGAGCATTTAGTGAGAAACAAACAGTCAGAATCCCGATTAAAAGTGGTAATCTTCTGCTCATCATCAGAACGGGGCTTTTTTTCCTGTCAGGTTTTCAAAAAGGATCTCCACTCCCCGGCCGGCATTCTCCTTTATTATTTTGATCTGCGATCTCCCCTTATAAAATACATCTGCCGGATCGATCAGATAAACAGGTATACCAGCAGGTGCATAATCGACAAGGCTTGCTGCAGGATAAACATTGAGGGATGTTCCGATCACCACAAAAATATCAGCCCGGGAGGTTATATCAATTGCGGGCTCCATAGCCGGAACAGGTTCACCAAACCATACCACATGAGGTCTGAGCGGGAAACCCTTTTCACACCTGTCTTCGTCTTTAATCTCCCAGCCGTCTATGTCATAAACCAGCCCGGGATCTCCTGAACTCTGAGCCTTTAATAATTGCCCGTGCAGATGAAGTATCTTTGTGCTGCCTGCCCTCTCATGGAGATCATCAATATTTTGAGTAATGATCTCAACATCAAAATAATTCTCCAGTTCTGCGAGTCCACGATGTGCCCTGTTCGGCTCGCATTCAAGCAGTTGCCTGCGCCGGTCATTATAAAATTTCTGAACCAGTACCGGATCTTTTTCCCATCCCTGGGGACTCGCTACCTCCATTATATCATACTCTTCCCAGAGCCCGCCCATATCCCTGAATGTACTTATGCCGCTTTCTGCGCTTACTCCTGCACCTGTTAATACCACTAGTTTCTTCATAAAAAACCTCATTAGTTATTAATGCAAATTCCTAAATATACCAAGTTTCTGCAATAAAAACAATCTGCCTGGTGGTCTCCATTTAACCGATAATTAATTAACTTAGACGTTGATTTTATTTCCCCGAAAGGGGGTTAATCAATTCATTTACAATTCAATGATAGATCCTTCAACCATTGAGAGAATAATTGACACAGCCGAAATAACTGATGTGGTACAGGATTTCATCACATTGAAGAAACGGGGTGTTAACTATATAGGATTATGCCCTTTTCACAATGAAAAAACCCCCTCCTTCACGGTCTCGCCTTCTAAAGGGATATTCAAATGCTTTGGATGTGGAAAGGGTGGAAATGCGGTGAATTTTGTAATGGAGCATGAGCATATTTCATGGAAAGATGCCCTGAAATTTCTTGCAAAAAAATACGGAATTGAAATAATTGAAAAGGAGACTACCGATGAGGAGAAGGAAAAGCATGACGAAAGAGAAAGCATGCTGCTTGTCACAGGTTTTGCACAGAAGTTTTACACCGACAACCTGATTAAAAATGATGAAGGCCTCGCCATAGGAATGGAATACCTGAAAGAGAGGGGATTCAGGAGACCGGTGATAGATAAGTTCCAGCTGGGTTATTCACCGGACTCATGGGATTCGCTGACAAAGGAGGCCCTGAAAAACGGTTATAAAACCGAGTTTCTTGAAAAGACCGGCCTGACGATAAAGAAGGGAGAAAGGTTATTTGACCGGTTCAACGGCAGGATAATTTTTCCCATCCATTCCCTTTCGGGGAAAGTCATAGCCTTTGGTGCCAGAACCCTCAAGCAGGATAAGAATACTGCAAAGTACCTCAATTCACCTGAATCTGAGATCTATCATAAGAGCCGTATTCTCTACGGCCTTTCATTCGCCAGACGTTCTATGGTACAGAATGATAAATGTTTTCTTGTTGAAGGCTATACCGATGTCCTGTCACTTCACCAGTCTGGTATCGAAAATGTTGTCGCTTCCAGCGGTACTTCCCTTACCGCCGATCAGGTGAGACTGATTAAGAGGTTTACAAAAAACATAACTATACTTTATGATGGTGATGAGGCAGGCCTTAAAGCATCTTTGCGTGGGGTCGATCTAATTCTTGAGGAGGGCATGAACGTTAAAGTTCTGACTTTTCCCGAAGGAGAGGACCCTGATTCTTTTGCCCGTAAAACAAGTTCTGAGCAGTTCATAGAGTATATCAGTAAAAATGAGCTTGACTTTGTCCTTTTTAAAACACGCCTGTTGAATGAGGAAGCCAACAGCGACCCGGTTAAAAAATCGATGATGATAAGTGATATTGTCAGGTCGGTAGCTAAAATTCCCGACCGGATAACACGTATGGTCTATATCAAGGAGTGTGCCGGTATTTTAAAGATAGAAGAAAAAACTCTGTATGCCGAAGCACATGAAATAAGAAGGAGAAGTGCCGGAAAGAAACTGGATTACAGATATAACGATCAGGGATTCAAATCTGAAAAACCGGCCACCCAGTCCACGTCCCAGGTTAAACCCAATTCAGAAAGGGAGCTTCATGAAAGGGAGATTATCAGGCTTCTGATCAATCACGGAGGCAGGGAACTCTTTCCGTTTAATGAAAAAACAGGAGAAAAGGAATTAAAAGTAGCAGAATTCATTGTTAATGAACTTGAAAGGGATGAGCTCATACTCTCCAATACAATTTATAATTCAATTATAAGTGAATGCAGAACGTTAATTGATAATAACCAATTCCCAACGGAAAAAAGCTTTGCCAACCATTCAAACATCCTGATAAGCCATATTGCGGCAGATATGCTGAGTTCATCATATGATATAAGCAGGATATGGAAGAGAAAAGAAGCCTATGTTGAGACCGAAGAAGAGAAACTGAAAGAGCTTGTTCCTGCAACTATTCTGGCATTTAAAAGCTTCCTGGTAAGACAGGAACTGAAAGATACCGAAGAAAAACTAAGGGAGGCTGACAGTGAAGAGTCTGTGTTGCTTCAACAAAGGTATATGATCCTGAAAACTGCAAATATTCAGCTTGCTAAACAGCTTGGTAACCGAATTGTTTTTTGAATCCTGTAGTAGTTTTCTTTTATTTGTATATTTATCCAGTAAAAAGTCAGGATTTTGTTTAAAAAATTAGCAAAATTTTAACCTGCGGTCGATTTCTCATGCAAAATCTTGCTCTTTGTTGAGTTTTTAACTGATGAAAATTAGAAAATAACCGGATGTTGTACAATTGGACTGCATGCAGACTCCGAAGGGGTGTCTGTCTTTTTTTAAAACCCCTTCTGTTTAAAACTGTTCTTTTGCTGATTGTTGTTTCCTGCAGCCAGGGACAGAAAGATAGTAGTTTCAATGACACTGAAATTGAGATCAATGAAGATTATGAAGAACTTTCAGAGCTAAGAGAGATTTTTTATGATCTCTACTCACCAACCGAGGCACATAAACTGATTCAGCATCTTGATATAACTTTCGATCCCGATATTCTGAATCCCACTGAAAATCAGTATCAATACATTTCAAGCGGTAAAAATGCTGTCAACCTCGGTGTATACGGAGCAGACCTGAGTTACTGCCATCTGTTCGGCCAGGCCCAGGAGGCAATCAACTATATGACTGCTATTTACAGACTTGCCGACAGGCTGGGTGTTGGAGGGGATATTGTTTCTCAGACAGAAAGAGCTATGGAAAGATCTGTCTATGATCCCGACTCTCTTTTTGCAAAAGCAGGTGACATCTATTATCAAGCTGACAACAGGCTTAAAGAAAACGAACGGGAAGGTGCCGCCGCTCTCATCCTGGCCGGAGGATGGGTTGAGGCACTATATATAGCGGCAAGCTTTTACGACGAAAACAACCCTGATCCAAACCTTGAAAAACAGATACTTTCACAGAAGTATTCTCTGGAAAGGCTTGTTGCTTTATTGTCCAATTTCCAGAATGATGAATTTACAGCCAGGTATCTGTTTATGTTACGGCAATTGAAGATTGTTTTTGATACTGTTGAGATACTATATGAACAGGATGACCTTGTTATAGACAGAGAACATAGAAAGATAACATCTGCAAGCCCCGAATTTGTTTACTCCCCAGGTACAATAACACAAATTACATCCAAAATTAATTCGATCCGTACAGACATGGTCAACTGACCATATGATAAATTATCTCCAATCCCACATGTGCCTCCGGGGCAATGCCCCGCGAGGAAATTACCACTCCCCGGGTGCGTGTGTTAATCAGAATCTATTCACTTATTCACTATTCCGTCATAAAAAGTTGTGAAATAATACCGTCAGCAAAAAACTTTCCTGATTTACCCAGGGTAATTTTGTTATCTGTTAGTAACAGCTTCCCTTTATCAAGCAAATTATTCGCCTCCATTAAAAAATAATCTTTATACCCCGTCCCAAACCTCTCTTCAATAACTTTAAGATCAACACCCCAGCAGGTTCTTAACGAAGTGAGTATATACTCATTATAACAGGTTTCAATATCAAGGTCCTCACTTTCAAATGGAATGATACCATGGGTAAGTTTTTTTATGTAAAGGCTGTTATTTCTGACATTCCATTGTCTTGACCTGCCATTGAACGAATTGGCTGATGGTCCAATTCCGAGATATGGTTTTTGCTGCCAGTAGGAAGTATTATGTTTTGAAAAATAACCTGGTAACCCGAAATTTGATATTTCATAATGTATATAACCATTACTTTCGGCAATTTCAATAAGAGTTTCAAATTGTTCCATACCAGTTAACTCATCCGGTGCCTCCATCAGTCCTTTGGATATCTTATGAAAATATACAGTCTTTTCTTCAAGAGTAAGATGGTACGCAGACAAATGATTAATTCTGTTTTTGAAAGCGATTTCCAGGTTTCTTTTCCATTTATTATTATCCATTCCCGGAATTCCGTAAATGAGATCAATACCTATATTAGTAAATCCTGCATTCCGGCTGTCATCAATGCAATTAACAGATTGTTCACTGTTATGTCTTCTGTTCATCCACGACAAATCGTCATCAAAAAATGATTGAACTCCTATGCTAAGCCTGTTGATTCCGGTATTAAGGAGGTCTTTCAGATATGCTTTAGAAAGATCATCCGGATTAGCCTCCAGTGTTATTTCTGTCCCACTGTTTATGCTGAAGCATGTGCTTATTTTGTTGAGGATCCTTTGAATTTCAATTACACTAAGTACCGATGGTGTACCTCCCCCAATGTAAATTGATGATATATTTTCACCTTCAAGGTACTCTTTTTGAAGATCAATTTCCCGCATCATGCATTCCAACAGCTCATTCTTGTTTCGCATAGACACAGAAAAATGAAAATCGCAGTATATGCAGACTTTTCTGCACCACGGAATATGAAGATAAATACCTGCCATTAAATCAATCTGAGGAACTTTCTGTCTTTTTTCGCAGACTAATCTTACTAATCCGTTGTTTATGTCTTCCTCCTTCAAATCCGGTATTGAGAAATACTTCAATAATTTCTATCGCTTCCTTCTTACTGAGGTATCTTCCCGGCAAAGCACATATGTTTGCATCGTTATGAAGCCTTACAATATTCGCTATTTCTTTTTTCCAGCAAAGTGCAGATCTTATACCCTGATGTTTGTTAACAACCATATTAACGCCATTTCCACTTCCGCAGACTACAATCCCGTAATCAAATGTACCCTTTTCGACTTCTGTGGCAACCGGGTGAGCAAAATCAGGGTAATCTGCTGCCTTTTCAGAATATGTTCCGAAATCATGGAATTTATACCCATTATTCCTCAGGTATTCAACAATATGTTGTTTTATTATAAAACCAGCATGATCAGAGCCTACAGCTATATTAATGTCCTTTTGCATATTATAATAATCTGAAATTGCACTGCGGGGAAAATGTTAAAGAAAATCAATAGTTTATAACCAATGCAAAATTAACATTTACTATTAATATTTTGACTGAAAAAAAGTGATGAAAAAGTATTTGAAATTCAAATATCATTCGATATAAAATTAATTACGGTCTTTGAAAATTTTTAGTCAATAATTAATTTGAAAAAAATCAACTTTTTGTGAACAATAAAATTAGCTATTTTAATTAACAACGATGTTTATAAGCCTGTTTTTAATAACTACTATTTTTTTAACCTTTTTATCCTTTA
>SKND01000104.1 GCA_007120695.1 Bacteroidales bacterium
AAGTGAAATTGCACTGTATACAGTATGGTACCTGGCAGAAAATTACGGAAAGAATGCCTTTATCACCGAACTGATGGATGACAAGGTTTTTTATATTGCCCCCACCATAAACCCTGACGGCAGGCACAATTATATGCATGAGCCAAATACGGTTAATACACCCCGTAGCGGAACTATACCTCTTGATGATGACGGAGACGGGATGGCTTCAGAGGACGGTTTTGATGATCTTAATAATGACGGACATATAACCCAGATGCGAAGAAGAAGTGAGCTGGGACAATACAGGGAAGATCCGGATGACCCGAGAATGCTGATTCCGGTCAGACCCGGGGAGAAGGGTGAATTTGAATTGCTCGGATGGGAAGGGATTGACAGGGATGGCGATGGAAAGATTAATGAGGACAGAACCGGGTATTATGACCCGAACAGGGACTGGGGATGGAACTGGCAACCGGACTATGTTCAGAGAGGTGCATATCATTTTCCATTTGCACTTCCGGAGAATAAAGCTGTGAGGGACTTTGTTATTTCCCGTCCCAATATTGCGGGCGCCCAGTCTTATCATAACTTTGGGGGTATGATTTTACGCGGACCGGGTGCCAGTGAGGATGAACACAGGATGAGACCTGCCGACAGAAGGGTCTATGATGCCATAGGGGAGCATGGTGACAAGTTGCTTCCGGGATACAGATATATGATACTTTTTCAGGATCTGTATACTGTTTATGGAGGCCAGATTGACTGGTTCCATTTTAACCGGGGCATCTATACTTTTACAAATGAATTGATGAGTAATTACCTTCTGTTCTACGAGCAATATGAGTCACGGAATGCAGGTCAGAAAGCTCAGTATGCTTTTGATAAATACCTGTTGTTTGAAGATGCTTTTGTACAATGGGAAAAATTCAATCATCCACAATTCGGCGAGATTGAAATAGGAGGGTTTAAAAAGAATTTTGGAAGGATACATCCGGGATTTCTCTTTGAGCAGGATGCCCACAGGAATATGGCTTTTACACTTCATCATGCTTATCATACACCGAAGCTGGATATTCATGAATTTACCGTTACCGATATTGGCGGAGGCCTGAAGGAGGTGACCATCGTAGTTTCCAATTCAAGGCTTATACCAACTCACAGCGGCATTGATATTGAAAATAATATTGAGAGGCCGGATTATATAACCCTCGAAGGAGGCAATGTAATTGCCGGGATGGTGGTTCATAACATAGATCTGAAAGTGGCAGAGGAGCAGCTGATAAATCCATCCAGGATGGAGGTAGCCAATATTCCGGGCATGGGACATGTTACCCTCAGGTGGATAGTCGAGGGTGGACGGCAGTTTACGGTAACCATAGACAGTGCAAAAGGAGGGAAATTCAGTCGCAGCTTCTGAATTTTAGCATCAGTGTTTCTATGCTTAAAGGAGGGTCAAAATAAAAACCCCGGATTCGGGGTTTTATTCTTCTACTTCGACTGGTACCATTTTAAAGGGTATTTTGAGTATTGATGCATAATCTTCTCCCGACTCCAGCATCTCAAAATCATCTCTCTCATAATACCAGTGTATAAGTATCGGACTCCCTTTTATATGGTATGATTCAAGTATTTTGAATATTCCGAAAAGGTACCTGGAAGTACTGGTATTGAAATACTCCAGGTTAATATGGAGATTGGTGGTGTCAATACGTTCTGATTCCACATATTTCTCAATCCATTTGAGGATAGGTTCGTAAAACCTGACTGTATCTTCGGGAATGGAACGGCCTTCTAGATGAAGCTCTTTCTTATCCGGGTCAAAATTAATATTCGGGGTCTTCTTTTCTCCCTCGATAATTAGTTTTTCCATACTCACTTTATTATATAACAGGACTTTACTCCTTACTTTTCGCTTGATTGCTTATGTTACCGGATATTTCAGACAATAATTGCCGGTAATATTTTATGAATACACTAAACTACAAATTAATTTTTATAAAAAAAACTTTTGGTTAAAAATGAGCATCATGGAGCATTTTATTACTTATTGGCCTTATTAAGCAATTTTTCATACTCCTGAATTTCATCCCTGTATCTTGCAGCTGTCATAAAATCCAATTCAGCAGCAGCTCTTTCCATTGCCAATCGTGCTTTTGAGATGGCCTTCTTCAATGCTTCCGGCTTCATATACTTTATTACCGGGTCTGCAGCTATATCTAATTTTTCCGGTTCTACCCATATTTTCCCCTTCTTTATTGAAGAGCGTTTTGATCTTACTATCTGGGCAGGGGTGATATTATTCTTCTTGTTATATGCGAGTTGCTTTTCCCTGCGCTTGGTTGTGTCGTCAATGCTTTGCCTCATCGAGCGGGTAATAGTATCAGCATACATTATTACCATCCCGTTTATGTTTCTTGCGGCCCTCCCTGCAGTCTGCGTCAGCGATCTTGCTGACCTGAGAAATCCCTCTTTATCTGCGTCAATAATTGCCACCAGTGAAACTTCAGGCAGATCAAGTCCTTCTCTTAACAGGTTGACGCCTATCAGCACGTCAAACTCCCCATTACGCAATCCCTCCATTATCTCAACTCTCTGGAGGGTATCAATATCAGAATGGATATACCTGCAGTTAATATCCATGCGCGTAAGGTATTTGCTTAACTCTTCAGCCATTCGCTTGGTGAGTGTGGTAACCAGAACTCTTTCATTCCGTTCGGTCCGTTTGTGGATCTCCCCGATCAGATCATCTATCTGATTATCGCTTTTTCTTACCTCAATCACAGGTTCAGGTAATCCTGTCGGCCTTATTACCTGCTCAACAATAACAC
>SKND01000394.1 GCA_007120695.1 Bacteroidales bacterium
CGTGGTTGCTGTAATCAGCTTGGAAACGCTTGCAATCCTGAAAAGATGTTTTGGCTCAACCGGTTCTTCAGCCTCAATATTTGCATAACCTATGCCCCTGGCATAGATCAGCTTTCCATCTTTAGCCACGGCAACTGAGGCACCTTTTATATCAAATTTGCCAAGTAATGACGCAATCCCTGCTTCCAAATGTTCAAAATTTTCGAAGTTTGAAAGCTCATTATTTATTCTGTTGGGAATTGGTTGAATTTGTTCCGACCGGAATACTCTATGCGTGGAATTGTCTACTGAAGAGCTGATTGACAAATCCCAGAAGAAAAAAACGAAAAGTAACACCACCTTTAAAACTACTGATGTAGCACCTAACAATCTCATAAATAAAGCGTAAAATTTATTTTAACGTGCAAAGAAAGTTACAAAATATTTTTTAAACTAATTAATAATTGATTATTTGCAAAAAACTTATAAACAATTAAGGAGGACTTTTGTTTAATCCCGGCTTTGCAGAGGATAAAGAAACACTGATTTACGTTGTCTTCCCCGTAAGGGAAGCGGGTTGCTTTACCGGTTGAAAATTCAGATTAAATGCCTCCCGGGCAGAGGATGATTTACCAGGTTTTCAGAAAGCTCAGAAATTGTATTTTATTCCGTTCCTTAAAGTATAAAACAGTTCGGGTATGCCAGCAGGCGGATCTGAATCATAAGCCAGGTTATAGGTTACAAGGAAAGAAAAGCTTTCATTGAATTTCAGCTCAAGCCCTGTTTCACTGGACAACCTGAATTCTTTCATTATCGCGAAGTCGGGCTGGTAATAGGTTGTATGAGAAAAATTTATCCTTTCATCAAGTGAATATGTAAGCGATACATAAAGATCACCCTTGAATTTATCGGTACGGGAATTGTCGTCATCATTCAGTAATTCCTGCTCGTACATCACCAGAGGGGCAATGTAAATACCCATATCTCCTGATTCAAATATCCTGAAACGTGGTCCGCCTCCCAGTAAAAATCTGCGCTGGAGCAGACGGATTGAATTATACTGATGTTGTGTGAAGATTTCTAAAACTGCAAATCCGCTGCCGGGCGAAAAATTGTATCGCAGGTGCTGAAACCCGTTGTTAATAAGATTATCCCCTTCCAAACGCATAAGCCCTATATTGTTCAGCAGTAGTATAGTATGCTTATCGCGGGTATATTGCAATAAGGCAGAGGTGCCTGCCTCAAATATCTGTTTGGTGTTTTTTGTAAGCATCATGTTGAGGTCTATATGGCCCTGAAATCCTGGCCTGGCCTCTTTCCGGCTTTTTTCAACATTTACAAGCTGTGCATCAAGGTTAAAGGAAAAAGCCAATAGCAGGATTGATAAAGTTAGCGGTGCAGTAAATGATTTGCATGAATGTGAACATTGATTGCAATTTTTCATATTTCTTGTTTTATGGAAATTTATTAAGGCAGAAACATAAATTCAATAACTGCTGTTTTGTTCATTTATTACATTTCAAAAAACCACCACTAAAAGTGGTGGTAATGTTTTCATCAAGTCTTAAGCCATAACGGATAACAGTTGTTTTGCTATTTGTTAAGGTGCTCTGTTTAACCGGACCGGATAAAAGATTTTTATCACTTGATTACTGTACTCATTATAGGTTGATTACGGATGAGTGCCGGAAGATTAATTTGGAAAACTCTATTCACTTTGGTATATTTGCTGTTTTGAGGATTGGACCAAATTAGTATTCAGGCCGGTTATTGCACTGATAACTCTGGTTCATTAAACACTCCTTCTGATGGGACTCCGGTTTTTTACTTTTACATTCTACGGTAAGAACCATCAGGCCCTGAACCCTGCCGGGCTCCTCTTTTTAAATCTGGTGCTGAAAGAAATAATTTAAATTTTATGGCCAAAAACAAATATGTCAAACCCACCCTTCTGTTTAAGTACGGTGGTAATGCAATGACCGATCCTGAGCTTAAACTTGGCATACTGACAAATATCTGCTCTCTTAAAGAGGATGGTTATAATGTTGTTATTGTTCACGGAGGCGGACCCTTTATTAAGCTCACGCTTCAGCAGGCGGGTATTGAATCGGAATTTATTGACGGGCAGAGAAAGACCACCCGGGAAGCTATGGAATATGTTGAGATGGCATTAAAAGGTAAAGTAAACGGCAACCTTGTCTCACTGATCAACTCTTTGGGATACAAAGCAGTTGGGTTATCAGGTAAAGACGGACAGACTGTTATTGCCGGAAAACGACTCCATAAAAGAGTTGTTAACGGTGACACAGAGATTGTTGATCTTGGTCAGGTAGGTGATGTTGAGGAGGTTGACCCCGGATTTATAAATTTATTGCTTGAAAATGATTTTATCCCTGTTATTACCTGCATTGCCTCTGATAAAAATGGGGATGATTATAATATCAACGGCGATATGTTTGCCGGTCACATTGCCGGTGCTGTTTCTGCACAACAGTATGTGGTACTGACCGATGTTGACGGTCTTTTGCTTGATAAAGACACACCTGAATCGATGATTGCCAGTGTAAGCATTTCTGAACTGGAGGTGCTGAAAAAACAGGGGGTCATTCAGGGTGGAATGATCCCTAAAATTGAGTCCTGTGAAATTGCCCTGAAGAATGGAGCTGAATCAGCCCGGATCATCAATGGAACGGTGCCCGGTCAGATTAAGGATCTTTTTGCGAACAGGGTCGTTGGGACCACTATTAAAAAGTAGTTTGATAAATTGATAATGGAACAAAATCTTAATAAACTCCTGCAGGAAAGGGACAAGCAACATTACCTGCAAAC
>SKND01000347.1 GCA_007120695.1 Bacteroidales bacterium
ATTTGAAGTAATATTGCCTATTTTTATATTCCCGGCTATGATCATTGATATAATCAATAACCAAATTACAAAAAACTACCGGTAATGCATCTGTTCTATTATCCCGAAATAAAAGGTAATACTTTCACACTGGACAAAACAGAATCAGCACATTGTATAAAGGTTCTGAGACTGTCAACCGGAGACATCATACATCTAACAAATGGAGCGGGTAAACTTTTCATGGCTAAAATAATAAAACCTGACAAAAAAGCATGTACATCTGAAATTCTTGAAGTTTATGATATCCCGAAAAAAGAAAACTCATATCTGCATATAGGTATAGCACCCACTAAAAACATTGAACGTTTTGAATGGTTTCTGGAAAAAGCTACCGAGATAGGAACAGACAAGTTTACACCTCTGCTGTGCAATAATTCAGAACGTAGAATAATAAAAGAATTGCGCCTGCAAAAAGTTATCATATCGGCTATGAAGCAATCACTGAAGGCATGGCTTCCTGAAATTGCACCATTAACAGCATTCGAGAATTTTGTCAACAGGGATTTTATTGGCAGTAAATATATCGCAACCTGTTCAGCACCCCAGGAGAATCATATTGGCAAAATTCACAAAAAAAACACTAACAGCCTGATCCTTATCGGTCCTGAAGGCGATTTCCGCAAGGAGGAGGTTGAAATGGCCCTTGACAAGGGCTATATTCCGGTAAGCCTGGGCGAGAGCAGATTACGAACTGAAACTGCAGGCCTGGTAGCCTGTCATTCAATTAATTTCATCAATTCCGTTACCAGAACCTGATACGGTTACCTCCTGCCAATCTCCTTCCCGGCAAAATCTATAAGTCTGCTCACCACAGAGGTCCTGATATTATAACTCTGCTGGTCCAGATAGTGAACCAGATCCCTGTAAAAAATTTCCTCATCCGGAAAACAGTTCTCAAGCTCAATTAAACCCGAATACTCCTGATTAAAGTCATCCAGGGCATAAAAATAATGGTAGCTTTTCATCATAGGCAATTAACAACTTTTAACATCTTGTTTCATCAAAAACGAAAGTTGGAGAGATTTATTATAACAATCTCTTCCAACTTTTCGGTAAATCTTTCCTAATTGCAAATCAACCCTTGATAATCAGCTCATTGTAAGACTGATATTTTTACGCATAATAAGTTTCCTCAAGTTAATCAGGGCATAACGCATCCTCCCCAGTGCGGTATTAATACTGACATCGGTCTGTTCCGCAATCTCCTTGAAGCTCATTCCGCCGTAATGTCTAAGCAGTATTACCTGTTTCTGCTCATCAGGTAATTCATCAATTAGCTGGCGGACATCACTCGTAATCTGTTCCCTGATCATCACATCTTCAATGTTCTGGTCAGAAAGCTTTTTTGAGTTAAATATATCTGCTTCATAATCATCATTTGACAGGGTATTGATCTGCTTTTCCTTCCGGAAATGATCAATTATCAAATTATGTGCTATCCTTATCACCCATGAGACGAAACGACCATTGTCCTTATACTTACCGTCTAAAAGTGAACGGATAACCTTGATGAATGTGTCCTGAAAAATATCCTCGGCCAGTTGCTGGTTTTTTACAACAAGCATAATGTAGGTATATACCTTGTTCTTATGCCTGTTAATAAGCATCTCAATACCTTTCCTGTCACCCGAGAGAAACTGCTCTATGAGTTCCTGATCACTCATTCCTTTTGTCTCCACGTCTACCTCCTTTTTTTTATTTCTACTCGTAAAAGTCTCCCGATAACAGTTTCAATTTAGGATTAAACAATATTGCAATAATATATGTTACAAAGTAATAAAAAAAATTCCGTTTCATAAAGTATTTTAAAATTCGAAAGAAACTGCTACCTTGCACCGTCAAAAACCAAAGTAAAACATTGATCAGATGAGACTTATCACTACATTAAAGATTTTACACAAAATCCTATATAGCATAAAACAATAATTATGCCAAAAAATGGAATAGAGAAACAAAATGAGATCGAGATTAAAGGAGCGAGAGTACATAATCTTAAAAACATTGATGTAAATATTCCCCGCGATCAACTTGTAGTTATAACCGGCCTTTCCGGATCAGGTAAATCATCCCTGGCCTTTGACACGCTCTACGCTGAAGGGCAGAGGCGATATGTTGAAAGCCTTTCGTCATATGCCAGGCAGTTTCTGGGTAAGATTAACAAACCCGAAGTTGACTTTATAAGAGGAATACCGCCTGCAATTGCAATTGAACAGAAAGTAAATACCCATAATCCCCGTTCAACAGTAGGAACCTCTACTGAATTATACGACTACCTTAAATTACTGTTTTCTCGGATCGGAAGGACTTTATCTCCTGTCTCAGGCAAGGTGGTGACCAGACATAGTGTAAGTGATGTTGTTAACTATATTCTCTCACTTAAAGAAGACACCACAGTACTTATCTTATCGCCTATTCCTGAACAAAGTCGCGTACTACTGGAAAAAACTCTGCGAATAAGATTACAGCAGGGAATAACCAGGATTTTCATGAACGACCGTATTGAAAAGATACAGGATATAATAGACAATTTCGGGGATTTTGAGATATCGGGCGACTTGTTTATGGTGACAGACCGGCTCAGAGTTGCATGGGATGGAGATACCAGGTCCAGAATAGCCGATTCAGTGGAAATGGCATTTTACGAAAGTAACGGTGACTGCGTGGTAAAAGTAGAGAATACCGTCAATGCCCCCTGGGAGAGATTCTCCACCCGCTTTGAACTTGACGGGATCACCTTTGAAGAACCTTCAGAATATATGTTCAGCTTCAACAATCCGCTTGGAGCATGCAGTCTTTGTGAAGGATACGGTAAAATAATAGGTATTGACGAAGATCTTGTTGTACCCGACAAAAGTCTTTCCATATTCAATGATGCCATTGCATGCTGGAGAGGCGATAAAATGAAAAAGTGGAAGGAGAGGCTCATCTATAATGCGCCCAATTTTGGATTTCCTGTTCATAAGCCCTATTATGAACTAAGCAAAGAGATGAGAGAGTTATTATGGACCGGCAACAGGTATTTTCACGGCTTGAACCGATTCTTCAGGCATCTGGAAAAGAAAAGTTATAAGATACAGTACCGGGTGATGTTATCAAGGTACAGGGGAAGGACCACATGCTATGAGTGCGGAGGAACGAGGCTTAAAAAAGAGTCTTCGTGGGTAAGGATTGCAGAAAAATCAATACAGGAACTTGTAGAGGTGCCGGTTACAACTCTTCATGATTTTTTTACCAATATCGCCCTGGACAGCCATGACAATGAAATTGCGGGACGAATTATTAAGGAGATCAGCAACCGGACAGGATTCCTTAAAGATGTGGGGCTTGGTTACCTGACACTTAACAGGCTCTCCTCAACCCTGTCGGGAGGGGAGTCGCAACGCATAAGGCTTGCATCAACCCTTGGCAGTAACCTGGTAGGCTCACTATATATACTTGATGAACCGAGTATAGGTCTCCATCCACGTGACACTAACCTGCTGATCAAAGTACTCAGGCAACTTCGGGAATCAGGAAACACAGTTGTTGTGGTGGAACATGATGAGGATATAATAAGGGCATCTGACCGGATAATAGATATAGGCCCCCTGGCCGGACATCTTGGTGGCACAATTGTGTTCCAGGGAGATCACAAGGAGATAAAAACTCATAATGAAAGTATGACAGCCAGATATCTGAACGGTTTGGAAAGAATACCTGTTCCTTCAGCCAGGCAGAAATGGAACAATTATATTGAAATAACGGGTGCAACAGAGAACAACCTTAAAGGCATCAATGTAAAATTTCCATTAAATATTCTTACCGTTATCACCGGTGTCAGTGGTTCGGGCAAATCCTCCCTTGTAAAAAGCATCCTGTTCCCGGCACTTAACAAGGTATATAACAATACAGGCATGAAACCGGGAAAGTTTGGAAAACTGGGCGGAGATCTCAAACGTCTTACAGGAGTCGAGATGATAGATCAGAATCCAATCGGAAGATCATCAAGATCCAATCCTGTTACCTATGTGAAAGCCTGGGATGAAATAAGAAAACTTTTTGCTTCACAAAACACCTCAAAACTTAATAATTTCAAGCCTGGCCATTTTTCATTCAATATTGACGGAGGAAGATGTGAAGAGTGTCAGGGGGAGGGAACAATAAAGGTTGAAATGCAATTTATGGCGGATGTAAACCTGGTTTGTGAAAGCTGCCAGGGAAAAAGATTCAAGGAGGATGTTTTGGATGTTAAGTACAGGGGAAAAAGCATACATGATGTTCTGGAGATGACTATCATTGAAGCTATAAGCTTCTTCGGAGAAAATTCCCGCGGATACGAGAGAAAGATTGTTGAAAAGCTTAGGACACTTGAGGAGGTGGGACTTGATTACGTGAGGCTTGGCCAGTCATCAAGTACTCTAAGCGGTGGTGAAAGTCAGAGGGTTAAACTTGCATCCTTTCTCGGAAAAGAAAGAGATGAGCAGCCCGTCCTTTTTATTTTCGACGAACCCACAACCGGGCTTCATTTTCACGACATCAACAAACTTCTTGCAGCTTTCCGGGCTTTAACCGACAGGGGTAACAGCATTATAGTAGTTGAACATAATCCGGAAGTGATTAAAACTGCAGACTGGGTTATAGATCTTGGCCCCGAGGGTGGAGAAGAGGGCGGATTTCTGGTTTTTGAAGGCACTCCTGAAGATCTTGTCAGATGCCAGTCTTCTTACACAGGCACGTATCTTAAGCCCAGGATGGAAAACAGAATGGAAGAGGAAAAATCACCGATCAGTTAATCCAAACAGGATTGCAACACATCCGCTTAAAGGTTCCTCCCCTGCCGGGTTGCTGGATAGGACTTTAACGGAAATCGTCAGTTGCTGTGAGGATTCCAGTCTGAAATCCCAGGTGGTTTTGTAATCATTATCACGGTTATTATATAAGACATTCCTTTGGATATCCATAACCTTGAATTCGATATCAGGCAGGACATCATACCCGCAAATAGCAATCCTGTAATCCTGGTCTGAGTAAAATGTTTTAAAAAGCTCAGCTTCTTCTCCTTCCGTCAGTATTGCTGCATGATAATTACCGTCATGGATAAAATTTTCAAGTTCAAGTTTGCATATGCGTCTTGCAAAACCTTTGCACTGTGCCTCGGCATTAACGGATAATCCAAGCAGAATGGCTGAAAAAAAAATATAAACAAACAAGCGTCTCATAAAATCTAATTATTTAGGAAACAAAACTTTCGCGCAGATTGGATACAGCAGACTTCAATTGCCTGAACACCTCCCTGGTTAGTTTTGTCTCAGAAGAGGATCTCAGAACAGAAACACTACCGTCCTCACTATGTGTAACATCAATCGGTGAAGAAACTATATCAATCTTGCTGAATATTTCCTCAATTTTTTCAATTTCCACAATCAGACCTGCAACATCAGTATTATGGTCATTATCATCAAGCATCATCATCAGGATATCAAGCGAAAGTTTCTTATCTATAATCATGCCGGCCAGCCGGTTATTATCAAGATCATCATCTTCAACCTGGTTAAGGGCAAGATACAAACCTTCAATCCATCCTCCTGCAAGCATAAGAGCCGCAACCGGTTCCCGGTTATTTTCCTGAAGAAAAGAACTTGAGTTCATAAAAGTTTCTGATATAACATCCATAATAACCTCCCGGTTATTAATGTTTTCCTCCAGCCTTTCGATGGTATGGCTGTCAAATGCATCAAGAATTCCAAGATTATCTGCAAGCCTTCTTGCAGCTTCCATGTAATCCATAGAGGTTTGAGTCTGGTCAAACAGACTGGCATAGCTGAGGTCGGTTAAATAAATACCCAGATTAAGAGCCATACTTTTGTTGGTGTGATAACCTGTACTGTTTGCAACCGGATTCAGAAGATCCTCATTATAAACAGCACCTGATGATTTCAGGATCATGGCGGTTTCCAGTGGAGAGGGCAGTGAATAGAAAACCTTTTTTACCCGGGCAATATCCTCCAGGGCATCCTCAGGAATATCAATGGCAAACTCACGTTCCCTCTGTTGCCGGGGCCCATCATTTGCACATCCTGTTCCTCCTGCAGCTAAAATGATGATTAATGAACATCCCATTAAAAAAGAAAATATTCTCTCATTCCACATAAGCAACTGATTTATATGTTATTACACCTAACGGTCATCACAGAAAAGTAAAAGTACTATTTTTTTACTACATAAAAAAGTCCTGTATAACCTGCAATGCCGAATATTACACGAGTAATAATGGCCGCGGTATTAGGCATTGTAATAAATATGCACTTATTTTACAATTAATTAATTCAATTAATACTATTTAATCAATCAAATATTTATGAGAAACCAGGATCAACAAATGCAATACCTTCTTCACCAGGTCAGAAAAAATCTCAGGAAGATTTTACTGATAGTCGTTTTGGTTGTAGTGGCAGCCACTTCGATAAAAACAGTGGGGCCTGAGGAAGAGGGTGTCGTCCTTATGGTGGGAAAATATAACCGGACCCTGGATCCGGGACTGAATTTCATACTTCCCGCAGGTATAGAAAAAATGTATAAAATCCCTGTTCAGCGTCAGCTGAAGCAGGAGTTCGGATTCCGTACGGTTGAGGCAGGTACCAGAACCCAATACACCAAAGCCGGATACGCAGATGAATCTATGATGCTGACCGGTGATCTGAATATTGCCGATGTGGAGTGGGTAATACAATACCGCATCGTAAATTCATACAATTACCTGTTCCGTGTCCGCGACGCCGAAGATGCCCTTCACGATATGTCAGAGGCTGCAATGCGTAAAATAGTGGGAGACCGTACCGTTAACGAGGTACTGACAGTTGGAAGACAGGAAGTGGCCACCACAGTAGAAGTGCTGCTGCAAAGGATGTGCGATGAATATGAAAACGGCATCCGCATTGATCAGGTTGTGCTCCAGGATGTCAATCCGCCTGAACCTGTAAAACCCTCCTTTAACGCTGTGAATGAAGCGCAGCAGGAAAGGGAGACTCTTATCAACCAGGCTGAGTCGGAGTATAACAGGGTAATTCCCAGGGCCAGGGGTGAAGCGGAAGAGACCATTCAAAGGGCTGAAGCATATGCCCTTAACAGGGTAAACAGGGGTACCGGTGAAGCTGACCGTTTCATTTCACTTTACGAAGAGTATATAAAAGCTCCGGAGGTAACAAAAAAGCGTATTTATCTTGAAACCATGGAAAGGATAATGCAGAATACCGGTACCAAAATCATCATGGATGAGAAGGGAGCAAACGTGCTTCCGCTTCTAAACCTTCAACAACAACAAACAGAGCAATAAGATGAAGACAAAGCAAATTATACTGATCCTGGCAGCCGTACTGATTCTTATATCAGCCTTCCAGAGCATATTTATCCTGGATGAGACCCAGCAGGCAATTGTTACTCAGTTCGGCCGGCCGGTGGGCGGCCCCCGTACAGAGCCTGGAATAAACTTTAAAACTCCATTTATCCACAAAGTGCAGTATTTTGACAAAAGATACCTTAAATGGGATGGTGATCCCAACCAGGTGCCAACACTGGATAAAAGATTTATGTTTGTGGACACCTATGCCCGCTGGCAGATATCCGATCCCCTCCAGTTTTTTATCAGGCTCAGGGATGAGAGGTCGGGCCAGTCCAGGCTCGATGATATCCTTGACGGGGAGACAAGAAACGCAATTGCCAGTCACGAACTGATTGACCTCGTGCGGTCCACCAACCGGGAACCTGAGGTTTACGACGAGTACCTTGAAGATATAGAGACTCTGGATGAAATATCTGTCGGCAGAGAGAAGATTGAGGCCCTTATCCTCGAAAGAGCAAATGAGAGGACTTCCGATCTGGGAATCAGGGTGCTGGATTTCCGTTTTAAAAGAATGAACTATGTTGAAGAGGTAAGGATAAGGGTCTTTGACAGGATGATAAGCGAAAGGAACAGGATAGCCGACCAGTTCAGGTCTGAGGGCGAAGGTGAAGCCAGAAGGATAGAGGGTGAAAAGGAAAGAGACCTTGCACAAATACAATCCGAGGCCTTCCGCGAAGCTGAAGGCATCAGGGGACGGGCAGATGCTGAGGCTACATCCATATATGCCAATGCATACAACAGGAACAATGCAAGCAGAGATCTATATTCATTTCTACGATCTATGGAAACCCTGGAGAAATCATTCGACGGTAAGACCAGCCTCATTTTATCGACCGACAGCGAGCTGTTTAATTATCTGAAAAGAATGGATAATTAAAACCCTTTTTAATCAGCAACTTACATCGTCAGACTATCCGACCACGCAAGATACACCCTGGATAAGGGCCGGCAGCGTTTTAACGTGCCGGCCCTGTTTATTGGAGATGACGGCTTATATTGCCTAAAGTTTATAAATCCAAGGAGATACGATTAAAAAAATGGCCGTCAGGGTGCCTAATGGATACTGGAAAAATATTTCATAAACTGAGAACGCTCATAAACGGAAGGATCCGGTATTTTCCTGTAGCTCATCTTTCCGCAGAATTCATCAACTGACCCGAATCCCTTCTTCTTCATCCAGTCCTCCAGCCCCCTTAACAGATTAGTCATTTCACTGATCCCGTTCTTATATAGAAGTGAACATACCTGAACGGTTTTTGCACCAGCCAGCAACTGTTTTACAACAGCTTCCCAGCTGTGGATTCCTGTTGATGCTGAAATATCAACCAGTCCGACTTTATCTGAGACGAGAGCCGTCCATCTCAGAACATGACGAAGATCTGAAGGATTACTAAATACATCGGCAGATGAAAGTTTCATCCTGTCAATATCAATATCAGGTTCATAAAACCTGTTAAACATCACGACACCCTTTACGCCCAGTGCATAAAGCCGGTCGACCACAGCAAGCACATTGGTGAAGTGGTTACCCAGTTTCATCACAACAGGTATTTTTACAATAGCGGTCACCTTCTTTGCTATATCAAAATAAATTTTCTCGATATCTGCCGAAGAACTGAACTTGTCTACAGGAATAACAAAAACATTCAGTTCAAGTGCATCTGCGCCTGCATCTTCAATCCGGCGGGAAAACCCGACCCAGTCACTTGCAGATATGCAGCTAACACTCGCAATCACAGGAATTGAAACACTCTTCTTTGCCTCTCCAATAAGGTTGAGGTAGTTTTCGACCGAATTACTTTTTGTATAATTCCTTATGTAATCCTCCGCCTCCGGATAATCATGATTCATTATCAGACTCCCGGTTTCATAATTGATCTGTTCTTCAAAAAGTGATTTAAGAACAACAGCAGCGGCACCGGTCTGTTCTATCGACATTACTTTGTCTGCTGTAGCTGTAAGACCTGAACTGGCAACAATAAGCGGGTTTCTCAATGTCAACCCCACATAATTTACTTCAAGATTAGGCATGATAAAATTATATAATTAATTATTTCTCTCGCCAAAAATAAGACTTCCTATCCTTACCATTGTGCTTCCCTCCTCTGCCGCAATCCTGTAATCACCTGACATTCCCATAGACAATTCATTAAACAGGGGGTCTGCCGGGAAAAATGTATTCCTTATCACTTCAAACAACCCGGCAAGGATGCGAAACTCAGACCTGATCAGGTCCTGGTCATCTGAAAAGGTAGCCATCCCCATCAATCCCCTTATCCTTGTCCACTTAAACTCATCCGGTGAAAATTCCTTTAAGAAACTCATAACCTCTTCGTCAGAAAAACCAAATTTACTTTCCTCAAGGGCTATATGTATCTGAAGGAGACAATCAATTACCCTTTTATTCTTTTTCGCCTCCTTATTAATAGTTTTCAGTAGTTTTAATGAATCTACCGAATGTATTAATGAGACAAAAGGAGCAATAAATTTCACCTTGTTCGACTGAAGATGGCCTACCATATGCCACTCAATATCGCCCGGAAGTGCCTGCTTCTTCGAAACAAGCTCCTGAACTTTATTTTCTCCGAAGAGCCGGTAGCCAGATTCATAGAGCTTCATAATCTCATCCGGAGTTCTTGTTTTTGATATTGCAACAATTTTAACTTCTGATGGAAGCTCAGCCGACAGTTTTTTTATATTCTCAGTTACATCCATGTCAAATCAGTCCAGCATATGTACCACCAGTCCGCTTCTCAGCTTTGGTTCAAACCATGTTGTCTTGGGTGGCATAATATTACCGGTATCAGATATATCCATCAATTGTTTCATGGTTACCGGGTAAAGAGCAAATGCCGCCTTCATCTCTCCGCTGTCAACTCTTTTTTTCAGTTCCTGCAATCCCCTGATTCCTCCGACAAAATCCACTCTTTTATCCGTTCTCAGATCCTTTATTCCCAGTATCCGGTCAAGTACCAGACCTGACAAGACTGTAACGTCAAGACATCCTATCGGGTCATTATCATCAAAGGTACCTTTCCTTGCAGTAAGTGAGTACCAGTTCCCTCCAAGATACATAGAGAAATTATGCAGACGGTCCGGCCGATAGATCTCATTCCCCTTCTCCTCTATAACAAACACTTCATTTAGTTTTTCTATGAATCCCTCTTCACTAAGCCGGTTCAGATCGCGTACCACACGATTATAATCTATAATTCTAAGTTGATTATCGGGAAAATGGACGGCCAGAAAGTAATTATACTCCTCATCTCCCGTATGATCAGGGTTAGCAGCTTTTTTCTCATTTCCTACAAGTGCTGCTGCTGCTGTTCTGTGATGCCCGTCCGCAACATAGGTGTATGTCACTTTCGCAAAAAGTCTTATCAGCTCACCGGTAACTTCCCTGTCTTTAATAACCCAGAAATGATGTCCTATACCATCGGATGCTGTAAAGTCATAAACCGGATCATTGGTTTCTGTATATGATGCAATTATCTGGTCAATATCCGGCACTGCCCGGTATGTAAAAAACACAGGCTCCATATTTGCATTTGTGACCCTGACATGCTTCATTCTGTCTTTTTCTTTCTCCTTCCTGGTGAGTTCGTGTTTTTTGATCCTGTCATTCATATAGTCCTCTATACCCGCACATCCGACAAGTCCATATTGTCGCCTGCCATCCATTGTCTGGGCATAGATATAAAGACACTCCTCTTCTTCCTGAACCAGCCAGCAATTAGCCCTGAATTTTTCAAAATTATTCTTTGCAGTTTCGTATACAATATTGTCGTATTCTCCCGTGCCAGGCGGACAATCAATTTCAGGCTTAATAATATGCAGCAATGAAAATTTATTATTACCTGCCTCCTCCCGTGCCTCGTCTGAATTGAGCACATCATAAGGTCTTGATGCAAGGTCTTTTGCTATCTGAACGGGTGGTCGCAACCCTTTAAAAGGTTTCAGTATGGCCATATTCTCTATTTGGTTTTCAGAATTATAAAAAGGCAGACTTATCGCAGTTAAGTCTGCCTGCCCTGAATACATTATAAATTTACCTGGTAAGTATTGTCGCCATCTTTAAGGAAACCCACAATTTGCCGTGCGGCAGCTATGCCGGCATTGATATTCGCTTCAGAAGTTTGCGCACCCATCTTTTTGGGAGTAAAAAAGAATCTGCCAGGGTACCTTTCTGCTATCTCATTTACACAATCAGGTGCAACATCTGATATATATATAAAGTCGGGCCTTTCTGAAAACATCTTTAAGAGTGAATCTTCATCTATTACCTCTTTTCTGGCTGTATTGACAAGTCTGGCCTTTTCCGGCATCTTTGCAAGGAGCTCAAAATTTATCGATTTTATGGTATCCTCATAAGCAGGAATATTAACCGACACATATTGACAAATACTATAAAGCTCCTCTGCCGAATCAACACATTTCATTCCGGCATATTCAAATGCGGATTTTTCAATATACGGATCAAATCCATAGACCTCCATGCCAAATCCCAGGGCTACTTTAGCTACATGCCTGCCAACATTACCACATGCATGCACTCCAAGCCTTTTGCCCCTCAATTCAGTTCCTGATGTACCATTAAACTGATTCCTTGCCATATAAACCATCAATCCCAGTGCAAGTTCTGCAACTGCATTTGAGTTCTGCCCTGGCGTGTTCATTACAACAATTCCTTTATCCGAGGCTGACACAAGATCAACATTATCATAACCGGCCCCTGCCCTTACAACAATTTTCAGGTTATCAGCCGCAGCTATTACCTCTTTTGTAACCAGATCACTTCTTACTATCAGTGCTTCGGCATCTATGACTGCCTTTTTGAGATCTCCCTGGTCCTTATAGTTCTCAAGCAAAACCATTTCGTACCCTGCCTCATCCAAAACATCCAGGATCCCCTGAACTGCCAGTTTTGCAAAAGGTCTTTCGGTGGCTACCAATATTTTTTTCTTCATCTGAACAAGAATAAATTAAGTTTATTAAGTCTGTTTTTATTGTAATCCGGATTTCGTTTACGATCAGGATTGCTAACCGTTGGTATTTTCAAATTCCTTCATCACTCCAATAAGAGCCTCAACACTTTCAACCGGAAGGGCATTATAGATAGAAGCTCTGAAACCGCCAACTGACCGGTGTCCCTTTATTCCAATCATACCTCTGGATTGCGCAAATGCCAGGAAATCACCTTCAAGCTCCTTATATTCATCTTTCATCACAAAACACACATTCATTACAGAGCGTGATCTCTTTTCAGCAGTTCCTGTGAAAATTCTGCTTTTATCAATTGCATCGTAAAGCATGCCGGCCTTTTTAAGATTAATTCTTTGCATTTCAGAAACGCCTCCCAACTCTTTAAGCCATTTGAGAGTTTCCCTTACTGTGAATATCGGCAGACAGGGTGGAGTATTGAACATTGAGCCATTCTCAATATGGATGCGATAATCAAGCATGGATGGAATAGTACGTTCTACATTGCCAAGGATATCTTTCCTGACAACTATAAATGATACACCGGCAGGACCAAGATTCTTCTGTGCTCCACCGTAAATAATCCCGTATTTCGATACATCAACTGGACGGCTGAATATATCGGATGACATATCAGCCACCAGGGGAACAGGACAATCTATATCCTCACTTATCTCTGTCCCGAATATGGTATTATTGGTTGTTATATGAAAATAATCAGCATCGGCCGGTATTTCATAATTTTCCGGAATGTAACTGAAATTCTTGTCGGATGATGAACCTGCTATCACAACCTGACCGAAATTCTTTGCCTCTTTGATTGCCTTCTTGGCCCAGGTACCTGTTTCCAGATATGCGGCCTTTTTCTGAAGCAGATTATAGGGTACCATACAAAACTGCATGCTGGCTCCTCCTCCCAGAAACAAAACCTCATATCCTTCAGGTATATTAAGGATCTCTTTGAATAGTACCACAGTTTCGTCCATAACCGCCTGAAAGTCTTTTCCCCGGTGGGAGATCTCCATTACAGACAGGCCAATTCCATTAAGATCAAGTACGGCCTCTGCTGTACTCTCAATTACTTTGCGAGGCAGGATGGAAGGGCCTGCGCTAAAATTATGTTTCTTCATTGACAGATATTTTAATTGGTTTAGTTTTGGTATTTTTCTGCAAATTGCAAATAATTTCGCAAAAACAATCCGGTTTTTATAACTGTTTTGTAACAGGATTGAAATCTGATTGAGATTTTCACCTCAATACCATTTATGTTCAACAAGCATATGGTCCTTAAGAACCGGTACTGCACAAGTACTGTCAGGGGTATAGCAATACTCCATCACATCATCCAGTCCCAGTTTTTTCAGTCTGTGACGATGTGCCGCCTTTTCCATAAAGCCGGTAATATCCATTTTGGCTATTTTCCATAATTCCATCGCTGCAACAGAAGCATCACATTCAGTATAAAACCGGCCGGTTCCGATCAGAATATCTGACAATGCTCCGGAAAACAGGGTGTCTTCAAGGTTATACCTGTTCTTCCACCCGGCGCACAATATCAACACATCAGAATCCTTCTCCCTTAGCCAGGAAGCAAGAGCCGACTGATTGATAAATGCTCCTATGGCAACATGCTTTGCTCCGGAAGCCATCCTTATTGCCTGGGTACCATTGGTTGTGCTGTAAACTATTGTCTTTCCCCTTACCTGCCCGGGATGAAAATTAAACGGAGAGTTTCCAAAATCGGCAAAGTCAAGTACTTCACCATCCCTTTCAGCAGCAACCAGGTACCCCCTATTTTTCAATTCCCGGGCCTCTTCAAGATCGGCTACGGGTATCAGATTTTTAACTCCATTTTCAAAAGCGGCACATATAGCAGTTGTTGCCCTCAGAATATCCGTAACAACTACTATGGCATTGTCATTACGGTAATAAGAGTAAAGGGCAGGAGAATAGCAAACTTCAATTCTGTTTTTTCCTACATTATTCATCGTACAAATCTTTTCCGGACCATTTACCTGACATATAATCCTTACACGGAAGAAACCGGCTATTTGCCGGCTTTATAAATCGGAAACCTGACAATTCCTGCTTTCAACCTCTTATTCCTGATAAGGATATTTATTTCGGTCCCTTCCTTTGCAAATGCAGAATTAACATAACCCATTCCAATTCCCTTATTCATCATAGGCGACATTGTCCCCGATGTCACCCTGCCTATTACATTTCCACTGTTATCTTCTATCTCGTAACCATTACGGGGAATTCCTTTCCCATCCAAAACAAATCCAACCAGCTTTCTTTCAGTCCCGTTGTTTTTCTGTTTCAAAAGGAATTCTCTGTCAATAAAATCATTATCATCAACAAACCGGGTGATCCACCCAAGACCAGCCTCAATTGGTGAGGTTGTTTCGTCAATATCATTTCCATAAAGACAGAATCCCATTTCAAGTCTCAGAGTGTCCCTTGCACCAAGGCCCGCGGGCTTAACTCCGAATTCCATTCCTGCCATAAATATTGCTTCCCATAATGCGGGTCCAGACTCGTTAGATATATAGATTTCACAGCCACCGGAACCGGTGTACCCTGTAATTGATAAAACAGCATCATGAATTCCTGCGATTTCTGTCTTTTTGAAGGTGTAAAATTTCATCTGCTCAACGGCTTCGCCGGTCAGTTTTTGTATTATCTTCATTGCAAAAGGCCCCTGAACGGCAAGCAAGGCTATCTCGTCCGAAGCATTATACAGATCCGTTCCAACCTCCAGGCCATGTTTCTTTGAATGCTTCACACACCAGTTCCAGTCTTTTTCAATATTTGAAGCATTTACAACGAGCATATATGTCTCACCGTCAAATCTGTATACCAGGAGGTCATCAACAATTCCACCCCTGCCATTGGGAAAACAGGTGTACTGTACCTGACCATCAGTCAGTCTGTTAATGTCATTGCTGGTTATATACTGGAGAAACGAAGCTGCCCTGGGCCCCTTAACCCAGAATTCACCCATATGTGAAACATCAAAAACCCCGGCCTTATTACGAACCGCAGAGTGTTCATCATTGATGCCGGTATACTCAACAGGCATATTATATCCTGCAAAAGGCTGCATTCTTGCACCCAGTTTAATGTGCATATCAGTAAATGCGGTACTTTTCATTGTTATTGCTTTTTGATTTAAAACAGACCCTCAAATGTACATGAATTTTTTTTATCCGAAAATACACACAGACGGATGAAAAAATCGACCGCAGGTCAATTACTCATGCTTAATTCAGTACTCCCGCAGAAGACAGCATCAGTTATTAAGAATGAAATTATTTCCACTTACTTCATTTATATGACAGATAGTGGGATCGGTATAAAAAAAATCATTACTTTTATAATAATAAATTACAAAAATTATTCAAACCGCATTAACTTCATGACTTCCGGTATTGTAAAACTAGATTATCTAAATGAAATGTCCGGTGGCGATAAATCGTTAATACTGGAGATGATTCAGATTTTCAATTCAGAGGTACCGGGATATGTAAAGCTCATGGAAGAACTTTTAAAGGAAAATAACCTGGAAGCCCTCGGAAAACTTGCGCACAAAGCAAAAGCATCAGCTTCAATAATGGGAATGAAGAATGTTGCAGAAGACCTTAAGGAGCTGGAAAGATTAACAAATAAGGAGATAAACCTTAAACTGATCCAATCATATGTAAAAACAATAAGCGGGCAATTCATGTCGGCAACGGAAGAATTAAAAATGATTGCAAAAACACTTTAAAAATTCAGACATGTTAAAATCAGAAATCTCAGATGGTATTATAATATGTTCGTTCAGACACAGTGATAAATTAAACAGCGTTAATTCTGATAAGTTTAAAAGGGAGATCGGTGAATATCTTGCCACCCCGGGAACAATGCTTATTCTTGACCTGTATAAAATTAATTTTATTGACAGTTCAGGATTCGGAGCACTTCTGTTTGCACACAGGCTTGCCGGAAACAATTCCTGCCAGCTTCGTTTTTGCAATATCCGTCCGGCTGTAATGAAATCTTTCAAAATATTGCAGCTTGACAAGGTATTCGTAATCCGTAAGACCCCGGAAGAATGCCTTGATACCTTTTCATGAACAATTACTCCCCTTTACGGGGAAAAACAAGGAATTCAGGCTAAGGTGTATCAGTTTGAAAACACCATGCCTGAACCATTACTGTTAACATCAACTACAAGTGTTTTGTCGCGTTCTACTTTTCCCGAAAGGATCTGTTTTGAAAGTTCATTCAGAAGATATTTCTGGATAACCCTCTTTACCGGCCTGGCACCATATTGCGGATCAAATCCCAGCTTACCAAGAAATTCCAAAGCATTATCAGTGATTTCAATATTCACCTGATTTGTTGCAAGCATTTTAATTACCTGGTTCAGTTGCAAACGCACAATCTGCTTAATCTCATTCTCAGACAAAGGTTTGAACATTATTATATCATCTATGCGATTGAGGAATTCAGGTCTTATAGTCTGTTTCAGCAACTCAAGTACTTGTGATCTGGATTTTGCAAACATTTCATCTCTGCCCAGTCCGTTGAGTTTCTCGTAATTTTCCTGAATTATCTGAGAACCCACATTGGATGTCATTATGATAATTGTATTTTTGAAATTCACCAGTCTTCCCTTATTGTCCGTAAGCCTTCCGTCATCAAGCACCTGAAGGAGGATATTGAAAACATCAGGATGTGCCTTTTCTATCTCGTCAAGCAGGATCACAGAATAAGGCTTTCTTCTGACAGCTTCGGTAAGCTGACCACCCTCTTCATAACCAACATAACCCGGAGGTGCTCCGATCAGTCTTGAAACCGAATGCCGTTCCTGGTATTCAGACATATCAATACGTGTCATCAGGTTCTCATCGTCAAAAAGAAATTCTGCCAGTGCCCTTGCAAGTTCTGTTTTTCCGACACCTGTCGTACCAAGAAATATGAATGACCCGATCGGCCGTTTTGCATCCTGCAGTCCTGCTCTGCTTCGTCTGACCGAATCGGCTACCGCCTCAAGGGCTTCATCCTGTCCCACTACCCTTTTATGAAGTTCATCCTCCAGTAAAAGCAGTTTTTCCCTTTCACTCTGAAGCATTCTGGCTACGGGTATGCCTGTCCACTTTGAAACTATCTCTGCAATATCCTCAGAATCTATCTCTTCCCGTATAAGTGCATTCTCTCCCTGTTTGGCATGCAATTCCTGCTGAAGTTTTTCAATTTCCCCCTCTGCCTCCTTTATCCTGCCATACCTTAGTTCTGCAACTTTTCCGTAATCACCCTGTCTTTCTGCCTGTTCAGATTCAATTTTCATATTCTCGATTGATTCTTTAAGTCGCTGAATATTATTTATAACCTCACGCTCATTCTCCCATCTTGCCCTCAGTTTATTTTTTTCTTCATTCAGGTTTGCAAGTTCCCTGGAAAGCTCTGATTCCTTTTTCCGGTCGCCTTCCCTTTTTATAGCTTCCCGTTCAATCTCAAGTTGTTTTATCCTTCTTTCAATCTCATCAATATTCTCGGGCACAGAATTCATCTCAAGTCTGAGTTTTGAAGCAGCTTCATCAATCAGGTCGATGGCCTTGTCAGGCAGAAAGCGGTCGGTGATATACCTTTGTGAAAGCTCAACTGATGCAATTATCGCATCGTCCTTAATCCTTACTTTATGATGGGTTTCGTAACGCTCCTTCAAGCCTCTTAGTATGGATATCGCACTCATCACATCAGGTTCATTAACCATAACGATCTGAAAACGGCGTTCAAGAGCTTTGTCCTTTTCAAAATACTTCTGGTATTCATTCAGAGTGGTGGCTCCGATAGCCCGTAGCTCTCCTCTTGCAAGCGCAGGTTTAAGAATATTAGCTGCATCCATTGCGCCTTCACTTTTTCCTGCCCCAACCAGGGTATGAATCTCATCGATGAACATTACGATTTCACCAGCTGCAGAGATGACCTCCTTTACAACCGCTTTCAACCTCTCCTCAAATTCACCCTTATATTTGGCACCGGCGATTAATGCTCCCATATCAAGCGAGTAGACCTGTTTTGTTTGCAGATTTTCGGGCACATCACCATTAACTATCCTCTGGGCAAGCCCTTCAGCAATTGCAGTCTTGCCAGTTCCCGGCTCCCCAATTAGAATAGGGTTATTCTTTGTCCTTCTTGACAAGATCTGAAGAATTCGTCTGATCTCATCATCTCTTCCAATAACCGGATCAAGTTTGCCCGAACGAGCCATCTCGTTCAGATTTACCGCAAACCGGTTTAATGCATTAAAACTGTCCTCTGCGCTCTGACTGGTTGCCTTTGCACCTTTCCTTAACTCAGCTATAGCTTTCTTTAAATCAGGGCCGGTAATTCCGCTGTCTTTCATCATTTGCGATACCTGATCACCGGCAGATAAAAGACCAGTCAGAATATGTTCAATTGAAACATATTCATCACCTGCCTCCTTTGAATGATCAACAGCTTTTTGCAGGGCTTTTGTTGCCGAAGATGATAAATACTGGTTGCCTCCTGAAACTTTTGGATAAGACCCGATTATACTGTCAAGTACCTTTGCGAAATTACTTTGATTAATATTCAGCTTTTTAAGAATAAAACCGGTAATATGCTCATCAGCATTCAGAAGAGCCTTCATTATATGACCTGTATCCACAGCCTGATGCTGGTATCCGGATGCAATTGAAAATGCCTGCTGTATTGCTTCCTGTGATTTTATGGTAAAGTTATTGAGATTCATGATCTGTCCTGTCTTTAATATTCATTGTTAACACCCAAATAAGTTGCATAAGATGCAATAATCATTCATTAAAACAGGTGAGCATCAAAATAGCTGCCAAAATACAAATCGTTCGCCAACATGTCATTTTGACCAAATATCCGGCTGACTAATGACAGAACGTCAGCCCCAGCCCTTCAAACTTCACAATAACGGCTAGACACACCGGTAATATTATTCACGAAAAAACACGATCATATTCATAAAACCTCCTCCAGGTCCTGCTACTGTTGATGCTACCTGAATCCTCTTTCTACACGATCATAGAATTCATCCTGAAGCTGAAGCGTTTTCTCATCATTCTTAATGACCCTTAAATTCTTTACAACCGATTCAACATAATGATCGGTGATAAGCTTCCCAAGTTCCCTGGATCCGGCTGATCCCTCACCTGCATAATGATTCGGATAACTCGCATACCACCAGATACCGGTATAAAGATCAGGCAGATCAAGTCTTTCCTGGTTTTTACCCGATTCATCATCAGATCTTTCCTGTAAAACCAGGTCAGGACGCAGATAAAGAAGTGTAGAAGTCTCTCTTTCTCCCGCATGACTATCATAGGAGGGATCTGATTTTCTCAGTTGAGCAATCTTTTCACTTAAATCACGATCGGTAGATGGTGTATGGAGAAAAACAGCAAAATCGCGCCTTTTCTCCATCTGTGCCTGGATAAAATATCTGATAAAATTATTATTTCCGCCATGCCCGTTGAGTATCAATATTCGCTTAAAACCATTACGGGCGATCTCGTCTACTGTTGCCTGCAACAGCTCCCACATAAGTCCGCTGGGTATTGTAAATGTACCAGGCTGGTGCATTGCTTCATAAACCTGTCCGTAAATAAACTCGGGAAAAACCACCGCATATTCAATACCGGCAGCCCGGCTTGCCCATTCACGGGCATGGATAAGATCTGAACCAAGAGGCGCCTGTGGACCATGCTTCTCGAGCACCCCCATCGGAAGAATGCAGGTATAAGCTGATTCTTCCAGGGCTTTTTCCCAGTCACTTGCCACGAGCTCTTCCCATTTGACAGGCAGGTTCTGAGCACCGGCAGAAAACACTGCCACAAATAGTATCAATGCTGTTAATCTCATAATTAGTATGGTTTAGTTGATATAATTGTTGATAATGCAATATAATGATCAATCTCCTGCCGGCCAAACAGAATTAATCACCAATTATAACAAATAGAAAAGTCTGATCTGACTAAAATACCAGTTCAAATGCCGACAATAAAGGAAACATCAGCAGGAGTGGGGGTTACATAATGATTGGATAAGCAAAATTAATTTCCTACTTTTAAGGCTCAATCAAAATTACAGCATCCTCAAAAAATACCTCCGCACCGGAAGATGAGCCAGCAGATATTAAAAGCTTTAATGCAGTTGTTTGCTATCATAGCCAGACCTGAAAGCAACATGGTTGACAGACGGAATGTGGTTGAATCTTTTTTAAAAAGACAACTGAGCCTCGAACTTGTCAAAGAGTATCTTGACATTTATGATCAGCATTATAAAATAAACCAGGCAAAGCAAAGCGAAGTAAGCAAAAGGAAAAAACGGACTGCCTCCAGTTCAGTGAGGTTACTGGTGATTTGTACAAGGATAAATAAAGAGCTCAACCAGCGCCAGAAAATAATTGTTTTCACCAACCTCCTGGAATTCGTAAAATCCGAAAACAATGAGATCTCCGGACAGGAATTTGACTTCATTGCCACCGTCTCCGAAACATTCAATATTTCAGAAAGAGAATTTGCCAATATGAGGGAATTCGTGCTATTCCCTTTTGACAGTATTCCCGACTCAGAAAATGTATTAATTATAGACAATAACCTTAACTTTTCATACGGATCAACAAGGCATTTAGCCAGGGAATCGTTGGAAGGACAGGTGAGGATACTGCGTGTACATGAAGTCGGCATGTATCTGGTCAGGTATATAGGTAACAGCGAGATGTACCTTAATTCTCAATTAATCCAGCAAGACAAGGTTTATGTATTCGATAGCGGAACTTCGCTCAGAAACCCGAAAATCAAGCCTATATATTTCAGCGATATAGTCAGTTCATTCAGCCCCCATCTGACGGGAAGCAAAATAATATTCAGGGCAGACAACATTGAATACCGTTTCAAAGGGGGTAATATAGGACTTCAAAGAATGTCATTTACAGAAGAATCGGGCAGGTTGATAGGTATTATGGGATCAAGCGGATCAGGTAAATCAACCCTGCTGAATGTTTTGAACGGAAGTCTTGAGCCATACAGGGGAGAGGTTAAGGTTAATAATATTGATATTCACACAAACAACCATGAAATTGAGGGACTTATAGGTCATGTCTCCCAGGATGATCTGCTTATAGAAGAGCTCTCCGTATACCAGAATCTTTACTATAATGCAAAACTCTGTTTTGACCATTATACTCCCGGGGAGCTTAACCAGACAGTGAACAAAATTCTGCAGCAGCTGGGCCTGTATGAAATAAAAGATATTCAGGTGGGTAATCCCCTTAATAAAAAAATTAGCGGAGGTCAGCGCAAACGGCTCAATATTGCACTGGAGCTGATCAGGGAACCAGCCATTCTTTTTCTCGATGAACCAACCTCCGGACTCTCATCCAGAGACTCGGAAAACATAATGGACCTTCTTAAGGAACTCTCACTGAAAGGCAAACTTGTTTTTGTTGTGATCCATCAGCCCTCTTCTGATATTTTCAAGATGTTTGACAACCTCCTGATACTGGATACCGGAGGATTCCTGATTTACAACGGCGACCCAATAGATGCAATCATATATTTCAAATCACATGTAAGGCACGCCAACTGGAACGAAAGTGAATGTCATGCTTGCGGGAATGTGAATCCCGAACAACTATTCAATATAATAGAGACCAATGTGCTCGATGAATTTGGGAAACAGACTCATTCCCGGAAAGTGTCGCCCTGGGAATGGGCCTATTACCAGTTGCAGCACAGTCTGAAAAACAAAAAAGAACCACCAGTACACGTAGGATTGCCTGATATATCTTTTAAAATACCCGGAAGGTTCAGGCAATTTTTGGTTTTCGTGAAAAGAGATCTGCTTGCCAAACTTTCAAACCGGCAATATCTCATAATCAATTTTTTTGAGGCACCCCTACTGGCCCTACTTCTCTCCTACATCATTAAATATCATGACATTAACGCATCCTCGACTCCGGGATACACCTTTTCAGGAAACCTGAACGTTCCAGTGTATCTGTTCATGTCTGTAATTGTTGCAATTTTCATAGGACTTACAGTAAGCGCCGAAGAGATAATAAAGGACAGGAAGATTTTAAAACGTGAAGCCTTTCTCAATCTAAGCTGGTCAGGATATCTATTCTCAAAAATAGTGATATTGTTCACTATATCGGCAATTCAGGCACTTTGCTTTGTTCTGGTCGGAAACTCTATCACTGAAATTAAAGGGATGTATTTTCATTACTGGATTGTCCTTTTCAGTGCATGGTGCTTTTCAAATGTTCTTGGGCTTATCATTTCAGACAGTTTTAAAACAGTAGTAACCATTTATATACTAATACCCTTTTTGGTAATTCCCCAGCTCATACTAAGCGGTATAATCGTCAAGTTTGAAGAATTGAATCCCTCAATCTCCTCCCCCGGAAAAATACCCTTTTACGGTGAGATAATAACTGCCCGCTGGGCCTATGAGGCTATTGCCGTACATCAGTTCATGGAAAATCCGTATGAAAAGGAATTTTACCCTTACAATAAAGCCATGAGCAGGGCAGAATACATGAATAATTTCTGGATACGTGACCTTCAGAATAAGCTCGACTTTTGCAGAAGGAACCTCGATAACATTACAAACAGAAACAGGGTCATAAGCAATCTGAGACTTATAAATAATGAACTCTCAAGGGAAAACAACAGGAACAAACAGGTTGAAGCAGGTATTGATTTTGAAATTTCCGACCCCCTGAATCCTGATCCTGAATTCATTGATATGGCCGAAAACTATCTAAACAGACTTAACCGGTATTATGTACAACTTTATAACAGTGCCAATAATGCCAAAGATCAAATTATCTCAGGTTACTATCAAACAAATGAAGGGCGGAAAGAGTTTATCCTCAAAAGGGAAAATCATCATAATGAATCTCTTAGCGAACTATTGAGAAATGCAAGGGAAGTAACACGGATTGTTGAGTATAATGAAAGACTATACCAGCGAATTGATCCTGTTTACAGGGATCCGGAGAGTAAGTTTATAAAAGCCCACTTTTATGCTCCCCAAAAGTATTTCTTCGGATTAAGAATCAATACCCTGTGGGCTAATGTAATCGTAATATGGATCATGACATCCCTCTTATACTTCATACTCCATTTCAGGCTGTTGAAAAAAAGTCTTGAATTGGCAGAAGAACAGATTGATCTTGTAAGGGATAAATTTTCCCGGATTTAGCTATGATCCGGCCATGAAAAATCCGGCCATGAAAAAGACCGGACAATATTTAATTAATTGAAATTATCGCAACTCCGAAAATCAATCCTCCACTTCAATCATTTTAAAAGGTATCCTGATTATTGACTCATAATCCTCTCCGGCTTCCAGCATATCTTCGTCATCCTCTTCATAATACCAGCTTACCTCAACATCATTCTTCGCTTTATGGATAGCCTCAAGTTTTTTAAAAATATCAAGAATACACTTTGAAGAACTGGTATTGAAATATTCAAGGTGAATATTGACTGAGGTTTTGGGTGCCGGCATGGCTGCATACTCCTCAAGCCAGTCCACCATAGGCTTGTAAAACTCAATTGAATTTTCAGGAATCGACCTGCCTTTAATTTCAATAATTCCCTGCTTCGCATCAAACCTTATCGAAGGGGTTTTGGGTGTGCCTTCTTTTATTATGGATTCCATTTACAAACTAAATTTTAAAATTACCTAAATCTTTACTTCAGAAATAAATACATTCAGATTGAAGAATTCAAACTCACTGTTGTATTTAAGGAATGAATACTCCATCTTATTTCCCGTCTTTTTCGCTATATCTATCAGTCCGAGTCCTCCACCCCCTTTGGCAGATAATTTCTGATGGTTTAATACAAATTTGTACATATCCTTCAGCTCTTCTCTGGAGAGTGAGTTTATTTTATCTATCTTGTCTTTAAGCTGTTTAACCTTGCCGGAACGCACAAAGTTTCCGGTTGATATCCTGTAGAAATCTTCTTCTTTTGAAACTACCAGAACCCCAAACCTTGCATCAAATTCATCTTTGATCTGTTCGGGGAGATCGTCAATATGGTGAAAAAGGTTTTGGAGGCTCTCAACCAGGACATTATATATCTTCTTCTTAACCGTCGACGCAGTGTTGATATCCTGAAGCTTCGACTCTATGACTTCCAGCACGTTAGTTATCAGTTCAGTGGTAATGCTCCCCTTATACGCGAGAAGCACATCGCCTTCATTCATTTCTTTAAAACTATCTTGTAAATTAAAACTCATATAAGGCTTATGCTTTGAGAAACAATACCCGGTTTAAGATGCGGAACAAATATACCAAAACTGCTGTTTTATATACAAAATTTATAAAGTCTAAAAATATACAATAATTCTTAATATGCAATACCTAATTTTCTTTTATGGAATTATGAAGTATCTCCCTTATGCCTTCCCTTTTTACTTCCTTTGTAGATAGAGTACCTGACAAATCTGCACTCCAGCGGACCGTTGAACAGAACAATCTTCCTGTCGGGGCGTAGTCCCGTAAATTTAAGAGCATCGAGGTTACTGGTAAGCAACCATGCCGAAAATCCGTTAAAGTTCTTCTTCAGGCAATCGCCGATAATTGTATGAAATGCCCTCATATTCTCCTCCTTCAATCTTTCGCCGTACGGAGGGTTTGATACCAGGACGCCCTCTTCACCAAAAGGAATTACATCTTCAAACGGAGTTACAGTGAAATCTATTCGTTTCATCAGAAATGCATTCCTGGCATTAGAACGGGCCATCCTTATGGCATACGGAGATATATCAGAACCTGTAATCCGGGGATTCATGTCCGGCTCCGGGTATTCTTCATTATAAATACTTTCAAAAAGAGTTTTGTCAAAATCCGGCCATTTCTCGAATGCAAATTGCTTCCTGTAGATACCGGGAGGAATATTGTAAGCCATCATGGCGGCTTCTATCGGGATTGTTCCTGAACCACACATCGGATCGATGAAATCGGTTTTTCTGTCCCACCCTGACAACATAATCATTCCTGCAGCCAATACCTCGTTGAGGGGAGCTGAGCTGGCCTCTGTCCTGTATCCCCTCCTGTGAAGTGACTCTCCCGATGAGTCAAGAAGGATTGTGCACTTATCCCCTGAAATATGAAGATTGAGCCTTATATCAGGGTCATCAGTATCAACATCGGGTCTCTTTCCGGTTTTTGCACGGAACTGGTCAACTACAGCATCTTTTACTTTAAGTGCAATATATTTTGAATGGTTGAAATAAGGTGACTTTAAAACACCGTCAATTGCAAAAGTATTGTTTACTCCCATCATCAGTGACCAGTCAAAATCAGCAGCACCCTTATACAATTCATTTTCATCTCTGGCCCTGAACTCAAAAACAGGTTTAAGTATCCTCAGTGCCGTACGCAAATGAAAATTGGCCCTGTACAGAACCTCTTTGTTTCCGCTGAAAAATACTGCCCTCGTGCCCTTTCTGATATTCAACCCGCCAATATCTTCAACCTCTCCAGACAGCACATCTTCGAGTCCCCGAAAAGTCTTGGCAACCATTTCAAAGTTTTCAGCGATATCTCCGGATTTCCCGGTATCAGGAATTTTGGTATTTTCCACAATTCTTCTTAAATAAATATTCAGATTAAATCATTGGTATTATCGACCTTACCACAACAATTTTTTGGTCTTCGGTCAATCCCCTTGTTATATTTACCATTTTTTGTGCCCGGGCAAATGTATGATTCATTTATGAAAATTTTTAACCACCCTGATGGCATTATTTGTTCTTACCTTGCCTGTACCTGATATTTTCCTCCAGGATGATCCAGCCGATTCAATCTCATCAATATATATTCCCATAAGAACATCTCTCATCCTGCCTCCATTCTCTCTTACAGGATCAGGAACCCATGGTATATCGGTATCACACACCAGATACAGATCGGCAGGTGAATTGATAATGACACTATCGATCCATTCCGGATACTTGCCGAAAACAACCTTAAACCAGACTTTTGTTACAATCAGATCAGTATCATAGAATAAAATACCGTTGGCCTTCGGAAGCAAATTCTTTTCCTGATTTATCTGTTCCCTGGCAATACTCTCAACATCATCATAACGGTATTTATGTGACAGGCCGGAAATATACTCCCTGGCATATTCGGGCACCCAGACCGTCCCGAAAAATAATGCCAATTCACTTGCAAGCCTGGTTTTACCGGTAGATTCGGGGCCTGTAATAACTACTTTCAGGATATTCATCTGAATCTCCATGATACTAAAGTCTCACAAATCATGAATCTCCCATCGGTCTTTAAAGGTCAGTAAAGATCGGCCGATCTACTCTGGTTCCTGATTATTGAATTGTAGGCACGTCTGTCACTTATAACCTCCATGGCTTTCAAAAATTCATTATCGTGGAAATTGGCAATTTCGTAATATTCGCTCATATCAAAAAGATCCCTGGCAATAAGTGCCTTTATCTGATTGGATAAAAGCCCGGAGGATAGCTCCATATCTTTTTCATTGGGTTCTACACCATGCTCAGCACCGTACTCTGACAGAAGAGACAATATAGATTCGCCGGCAGTAAAATTATTTTTATATGTTGAAAAGTCGGGATAATCTCTGTTTAGTTGTTCCCGGTTACGATCTACGTAGCTTAATATAAACCTGTTAAGCACCTGCTGACGCACAAGTCTGTTGTAGTAAGGTGTTATTGCCGTAGTATCAAGCGGCACAAAAACATCCGGCATAATACCTCCGCCGCCGTATACGGGCCTGTTATTCACCTTAGTATTAAATCTCAATGAATCAGGCAACGGAATACTGTCACGGTGAAAATATTCACCGTTAATATACCTTCTCATGGCATCCATACCATACTCTGCAGTTCCCTGATCATAAGGCTTCTGAATAAGCCTTCCTGTAGGAGTGTAATACCTGGCAACCGTAAGCCTGATCATTGAACCATCAGGAAGATTTACAGGCCGCTGTACCAGTCCCTTACCAAACGACCTCCTTCCAATAATCACACCCCTGTCCCAGTCCTGAACTGCACCGGCAACAATCTCACTGGCTGAAGCCGAACCCTCATTCAGCATTACTACAAGGCGGCCGTCGACAAAGGCACCTGCCCGGGAAGATGTATAATCCATTTTAGAAATATTCAACCCTTCGGTGTAAACTATCAGTTTATTCTGATCAAGGAAATGATCGGACAGGGTTATGGATTCCTGCAAATACCCACCCCCGTTGTATCTCAGGTCGAGGATAAGGTTTTTCATATTCTGCTCCTTAAGCTTTCCGATGGCCTCTTCAAACTCCCTTACCGTTGTACTGGAGAAGCGGTTCAGCCTGATATATCCTGTTTCATCATCTACCATGTATGAGGCATCAAGACTGAATATCGGTATCTTGTCCCTGGTTATGGTAAAATCAATAAGTGAAGGTTCATTCCGCCGTTTAATGGTTACCGTAACTTCTGTTCCCTTTTCACCCATCAGCCTTTCTCTGACCTGGGTATTGGTTATCCCGACTCCGGCAACATCCTGGGAGTTTATCTTCACGATCCTGTCGCCCGCAATAATTCCAACCCGCTCTGAAGGTCCCCCGGAAATAGGTGAGATAATGAATATTGTATCTTCCAGCAAGTTGAACTGAACGCCAATGCCCTCAAAATTCCCCTGTAATGGTTCGTTCATTGCACGAACTTCATCCTTGCTGATATATACGGAGTGCGGGTCAAGCTTTTTAAGCATCTCGACAATAGCATGTTCGACTAGTTGGTCCTGATTGACGGTATCCACATAAAAGCTGGATATTGACCCAAGTGCCTGGCTGAATTTGTATACCTGTTCGTTAAATATCTGTCCGTTTGCATTCTGGTAAGATATGGCTATCAAAAACAGAATGACAATTGATTTTAGATGTCTCATGGTAAATCGTTCAAATGAATTAATCTGACTGAGAATCATATTTTGATATTAGTCATTAATTGGTACTAATCAATAACGGAAAGAGGATCTTTTTTGTTTAGACCATCCTGCCTTTTAACACTTGTTATGAAACCCCGGGATCAGACCGGGGTAACCAAATTGCAATAATCGTTAAAGATAAGTAATTTTGAACAAAAGAACAGTTTTCCTGGGGGCACGGAATTAATACGACCGAACCCAAACAGTATAAATAACCTGTTGATTTACTCCCATTCAATGGTTGCAGGTGGTTTCGAACTGATATCATATACCACCCGGTTAACCCCCTTTACCTTATTAATTATTTCGCTTGAAATACTGCTTAAGAATTCATACGGAAGATGTACCCAGTCGGCAGTCATCCCATCTGTTGAGGTTACAGCTCTCAGGGCAACCACACTTTCGTAGGTTCTTTCATCACCCATAACACCAACCGACTGCACTGGCAGAAGTATTGCTGCAGCCTGCCAGACCTGGTCGTACAGACCGGCCTTTACAAGCCCTTCAATGAAAATATTATCTACCTCCTGTAATACTGTAATCCTTTCAGCGGTGACCTCTCCAATCACCCTTATACCAAGTCCGGGTCCGGGAAACGGATGCCTTTTAAGGAGTGATTTATCAATACCAAGAGTTGTTCCGACCCTTCTCACCTCATCTTTGAAAAGCAATTTAAGCGGTTCAACTACTTTCAGATTCATCTTCTCCGGTAATCCCCCGACGTTATGATGAGATTTTATGGTAGCCGAAGGACCATTTACTGAAACCGACTCGATAACATCCGGATATATGGTTCCCTGAGCCAGCCAGTCGACGTCCATAAGCTTTGCTGACTCCTCCTCGAAAACCTCAATAAAACAGCGGCCTATGATCTTTCTCTTCTGTTCGGGTTCAAATATGCCTTTAAGCGCGTCTAAAAATTTTTGTTTTGCATCTACACCTTTCACATTCAAGCCCATATGTTTGTAAGAAGCCAGCACCTTTGAAAATTCGTCTTTCCTGAGCAGGCCGTTATCAACAAATATGCAGTTAAGATTCTTTCCAATAGCCTTGTGAAGCAACACGGCAGTTACCGAAGAGTCTACCCCACCAGATAACCCAAGGATCACTTTGTCATCCCTGAGCTCGTTTTTCAGCATATCTACAGTATCTTCAACAAAAGAGGCCGGGGTCCAGTCTGCCCGGCAATCACAGATATCATCAACAAAATTTTTAAGTATCATCTTCCCCTCGGTTGTATGGTATACTTCGGGATGAAACTGGATGCC
>SKND01000325.1 GCA_007120695.1 Bacteroidales bacterium
CACAGCTAAAAGCACTGCAGGCCGGCTGAAGCGATTATATAACAAACCCGGTTCAAAAGGATGAGCTGTTAAGGGTGATTAGCATGATAATCCGGGATGGTTTATAAACCGAAGACCTGTTATGAACATTTTTTTTAACCTGATGTTATATGAACGGTTTGAAAATTCGTAAATTTCCTGAAATTCTACCCTAAATTATGTTACTTGCCGTTTTAGCAGGATTTTTGCTTTCTGGACTGGTGCCGTTGATCCATCGGTTTCTACCCCGTATTTCCGGGGTGATTTTCTCTCTGTTGCCTGCTGCTTTATTTATCTGGTTTCTTTCCCTGCTTCCCGGTGTAGTAGCCGGAGATGGAATTCTTGAAACATACCGGTGGATCCCGGTTCTTGGTATAGAGCTTAGTTTTTTTCTGGACGGGTTAAGCCTTTTCTTTGTTCTGCTTATAACGGGCTTTGGCTTTTTTATTTTTCTGTATGCAGGATCTTATCTGCGGGGACACAGGTACTTCGACCGGTTTTATATATACCTGTTCCTTTTTATGTCGTCTATGCTGGGCCTGACCCTTTCGGGGAACCTGATAAGTATGTTTGTCTTCTGGGAACTGACCAGTCTCAGCTCCTATATGCTTATCGGTTTTTATAATGAGAATGAGACATCAAGGAAAAATGCACTTCAGGCGATGCTCGTGACTGTTTTCGGGGGACTGGCTATGATGGCGGGAATAATACTTACGGGGATGATAGCCGGAAGTTATCAGTTCAGCGAACTGCTCAGCAACAACGAGGCACTCAAAGAGCATCCCTGGTATCTTGCAACGCTTATCCTGATTCTTCTCGGTGCATTTACAAAATCTGCACAGTTCCCGTTCCATTTCTGGCTCCCAAATGCTATGGCGGCACCGGCCCCTGTAAGTGCTTACCTGCATTCAACTACAATGGTGAAGGCAGGCATATACCTGCTGGCAAGGATTAGTCCCATATTCGGGGGCACTCCGGAATGGAGCGCTATACTCACATCTGTTGGTGGTGTTACAATGTTAATGGGCGCATTACTGGCTATCCAGTATACAGACCTTAAGAAGATTCTGGCATATACGACAATCAGTGCGCTGGGAATAATGGTGTTTTTAATAGGAATAGGAACTAATCTTGCCGTTCAGGCTGCAATGGTATTCCTTCTGGCACATGCTCTTTATAAAGGCACCCTGTTTCTTGTAACCGGCAATATTGACCACGAAACGGGCACCCGGGAAGTGACCGAACTCTCCGGGCTGGCCAAAAAACTGCCTTATACTGCATTCGCGGCTGTACTGGCATCAATGTCTATGGCAGGTGTACTGCCTTTTTTCGGATTTATTTCAAAGGAGATCCTGTACGAAGCCGCGCTTGATTTTTCTGCAGGTAACATTCTGATAATATCTGCTGTGTTCATCACGGGAGCAATATTTGCTGCTCTTGCCTTAGAGATAGGTTATTCAATCTTTTTCGGCAGTTACAAGGAGACTCCCAAAAAGGCTCATGAAGCACCGCCTTTAATGCTGGCAGGGCCGGTACTTTTTGCGTCACTGGGACTGGTTGGGGGGCTTTTTGCGGAATTTCTGATCCGGCCCCTGCTTGGTTCCTCAGCTGCGGCAGTGCTTAATGTTGAGCAGGTTTTTAAGCTCACTCTGTGGCACGGATTTACGCTTGTATTGCTGCTTAGTCTGCTGACACTTGTGTCCGGCTACCTGATATACCGGTTCAGATACATGATAAGAGGGTGGGCCGGATCTCTGCAGCCGTTATACAGGTATGGTCCCGGGGCCGGTTATCAGAAACTGATTCCCGGACTGCTTTATCTTGCAACTGCTCAAACCGGGTTTTTCCAGAACGGCAGCCTTCGCAACTATATTAGTTCCATCGTTGGTTTTTTTACGTTTCTTATAATACTTACGCTGGCAACAAGAAATCTTGAGTTTGATCTTATTGGTCGTCTGGCTCTCTATACCGAGTTCAGAATTTACGAAGTGGTTATGGCAGGGTTGATCATTATTGCATTTTTTGTCATTATAAATGCCCGGTCACGACTTACAACAATTGTTGCAATGGGAGTGCTTGGTTATGGTATCGCGATAATTTTCCTGTTTTACGGTGCTCCGGACGTTGCTATGACCCAGTTTCTTATAGAAACTCTGACAGTCGTACTCTTCGTTCTGATACTGCATCGCCTGCCCTCCTTTATTCATTCAGGAAGGTTTGAAGGTGTAGGGTATTTAATTATTTCGGCAGCATTCGGACTGGTTATGGCTTACTTGCTTCTAATGGTAACCGGATTTCCGCTTGAGTCGGAGCTGCGCGGGATATATGCCGAGAGCTCATACCCCCTTGGCAGAGGTAGAAATGTGGTTAATGTGATTCTGGTTGATTTCAGGCAGCTTGACACCCTTGGAGAGATAGTGGTACTGGCCATTGCTGCAATTGGTATTTATTCGATGATTAAAGTCAAATATAATGAAGGAGGACCCGGTAAATGAGGACTACCATTTTACAGACAGCAATCACTCTTCTGATGCCGCTATTTTTTCTGTTCTCTTTATACCTGCTTTTCAGGGGGCATAATGAACCAGGAGGAGGTTTTATCGGAGGATTAACGGGAGGGATAGCATTCGTATTTCACGCAATGGTATTTGATTCACGGGTCACCAGGAGGTTATTCAGACTAAATCCTGTCAGGCTGATTGCCGTGGGACTTTTTCTTGCAATATTCAGCGGGGTTATAGCCCTTTTTGCCGGCGAACCTTTTTTGTCTTCTGTTTGGGCTGATTTTTACCTGCCTGTTATTGGCAGACCGGGAACTCCTATTGTTTTTGATATTGGGGTATACCTTTTGGTTATAGGGGTTGTTGTACAAATTACATTTACAATGTCTACTTTATAATTATGGATATTTTACTGGCTGTTATTGTTGGACTTCTTTATGGTACTGCAATTTATATGATTTTGCAGAAAGGGCTTGTGAAGGTAATTATCGGAATACTTATTCTCGGTCATGCATCAAACCTTTTCATATTTGTTATTGCACGTCTTACCAGGGGAGCACCGGCACTTGTGCCTGAAGGACTTGAGTTTGTCCCGGAACCATATGCAGATCCGCTTCCCCAGGCACTTATACTGACAGCCATCGTTATAGGTTTCGGTATACAAGCCTTTGCGATAGTGTTGCTGGAAAGGGTTTATAAACTTACCGGTACAAGTGAGGTTGACCAGCTTACTACCACCGATACCATTGAAGCGACAGACTGATATTATGAATTATTTAGTTTTTAATTAATGGCGATTAACTCAGAAATTTTACTTTTTCCATTGCTCACGCCACTTGTGGCAGCTGTGATAAGCCTCTTTTTCTGGCAGTCGGCACGTTATCAGCGGATTGTTTTTTTGCTGGGTATATTAATATACCTCTTTGCTTCAATAAGGCTTATGACATGGGTGTGGACACATGGGTACATTACTTACCAGGGTGGCAACTGGCCTGCCCCGTTTGGTATTACATTTGTGGCCGATCTGCTCTCTGCAGGTATGATTGCTCTTACTGCTGTTCTGGCAGTTATGTCAGCACTATATTTTGAAGGAGGAATAAAGAACAGCAAGGTTTCAAACATCTTCCACCCAACACTGAATTTTCTGATTTTCGGACTGACGGGGGCGTTTCTGACCGGCGATATATTTAACCTGTATGTATGGTTTGAAATAATGCTTGTATCATCTTTTGTTCTGTTTACTCTTGGTGGTTCAAGGTCGCAACTTGAGGGATCGATTAAGTATGTTGCCATAAACGTTGTCTCATCATCACTTTTTCTGGCCGGGATCGGTGTGGTTTACGGACTTACAGGCTCACTTAATATGGCTGCCCTGGCAGCCAAACTTCCTTTAGTGGAGAATCAGGGTCTGGTTACCCTGGCATCGGTTTTTTTCATTGTCAGCTTTGGTATCAAAGCAGCTATTTTTCCTTTGTTTTTCTGGCTGCCGGCATCTTATCATGCACCGCCCCTGGCCGTATCTTCACTAATAGTCGGATTACTGACAAAGGTAGGGATATATACAATGCTCCGGTTTTTTACGCTGATATTTACAACTGATACAGGTTATACTCATACAATTCTACTTATACTTTCCGGATTTACTATGGTGGTTGGAGTTCTTGGTGCAGCAGCACAGATAGATTTCAGGAAAATATTGTCATTCCATATAGTCAGCCAGATAGGATATATGGTTATGGGCCTCGCTGTTTATACCCCGATGGCGATAGCTGGAACTATCTTCTTTATTATGCATAACATTCTGGTGAAGACTAATCTCTTTCTGATTAGCGGACTGGTAAAGGAGACACACGGCACTTATGCACTAAAGAAACTTGGGGGAGTGTACCATACCTTTCCATTTCTGGCACTTCTATTTGCGATATCTGCATTTTCACTTACCGGGGTGCCGCCGCTTTCAGGATTCTGGGGGAAGTTCATGCTTGCACTTGGCGGATTGGAGGCAGGTCAGATGGCAATTGTCGGTATCTCACTTTTTGTAAGTATTCTTACGCTTTTTTCGATGACCAAGATATGGGGGGAGGTATTCTGGAAGAAATTACCTGAATCAACATCAATGATAATAAACAGGCAGGAAGACCTCTTAAGGAGCAGGTTTCTTATGGTAATACCGGTCTTGCTTCTTACTGCCATGATTCTCCTGCTGGGGCTGTATTCCGGTCCCTTTGTTGATTATTCAATGCGGGCAGCAGAGCAGCTTATGGATACGGAGGGATATATTAATGCGGTATTTATGAGGTAATGGTTTTTTATTAACTTGATTAACCTGATTTGTACGTATGAAAGAGCTATCAACATATATTATTCATTTGATTATTTCTGTGACAGCTGTCTACCTTGTATTTGAGTTCACCGGGCTTGACAGTCATTTTATGAATAACGCGATTGTATTTGCAGCAATATATTTCCTGCTGTGGCTTGCTTCCCGGTTTTATGACAGGTCTCATTTTGTTAAAGTTCCCAAAGCACTGGGGCTATTGTTATATTTTCTCAAAGAACTGGCAGTTGCCAGCCTCGTGGTTGCATGGGACGTGATCACACCCCGCTCCAGGGCGGAGTCGGGAGTGGTCGCTCTTCCTCTTGATGCACGAACCAATATTGAGATTACTATTCTGGCGAGCCTTATTTCACTTACTCCGGGCACTCTGAGCCTTGACGTGTCGGAAGATAATAAAACTCTCTTCGTTCATGCTGTATATATTAAAAGAGGTGATGTAGAGGGTATGAAGAGGCAGATAAAAAATGGATTTGAAAAGAAGTTACTGGAAATCACAAGAAAACATTATGGTTGAAACAGCCTTGTTTATAGCTATTGTAATATTGAGTATCTGTTCGGTATTTGCCATGGTAAGGTTCATAAAGGGGCCCAGTCTGCCGGACAGGGTAACTGCCTTTGACCTTTTTGCCGCGATTGTAATCAGCATTATTGCCATATATTCGGTTATTTCTGGTAATACCGCATTTTTGGATGTGGCAATTCTGTTGTCGCTTATTACATTTTTGGGGTCAATGTCATTTGCATATTTTTTATTCAGAAACACAAAAAATGACCGGTAATGGAAGTTATACAGGAACTGACAAGCACGCTGTTTATTATTTTTGGTGTGATCTTTATGATGATCGCTGCCTTAGGTATCCTGAGGCTGCCTGATTTTTACATCCGTATGTCGGCCATTACCAAGGCCGGCACAATGGGTGTTGGCCTTATCGTGGTTGGCATTGCCATTTATTTTAATACGCTCCTGATATCTGCAAAGGCTTTTGTGATAGTGTCCTTTATGCTTCTTACGGCTCCCGTTGCTGCACATATTATAGCACGTGCAGCCTATCGTCAGGGGATACCCTTCTGGGGGAAAAACCTTATCGATGAACTTGGAGATATAGTTAAAAAAAAGGATGACTGTGAGAAGGTAATTTCAAAAGACCCTCAAAGTCTCCGGGCAAGGATTGAGATATTGGATTACCATACAACCTTACCGCCTATTCTTGGCGGGAGCATCAGGAAAGCAATCAAGGTGGCAGGCGAAATAAAAAGTATTGATACTGCCGAGGGTCACAGGGCATATGCACTGGTCTATTTCAGGAGCAACCAGTATAAACTGGCTGAATCAGAGTATGATCTGGCTATAAAAGGCTCCGGTGGAAAATTAAGTTACCGGTTTGAAAAGGGAGTATTTTACAGGGAGACGGAACAGGTTGAAAAGGCATTTCAGTTATTTGAGGAGATTATCAGTGAAAATACTGGAATAAAAGAGGCTCTGTTTGAGATAGGTAAAACTTCCGCATTAACTGGGCTCAATAGCAAAAGAGGGGAGGAGGCTCTCACGCTATTTATGAATTTTCATCCCTTACCTGAAAAATCGGAACTTGCAGCAGCTTCATGCTTTATGGGTCAGATACTTCTGAAACGCCGTGATCATTCGTCGGCACGTGAATTTTTTGAAAAATCACTTGAATACCTGCCCGGATATTCTGATGCTGCTTATTATCTCAGCCGGTTAAGGAAGGAATAATGCCCGGTTTGACAATTTTAAGTACTAATGCAGAGCGTATCGCCATTGATATTACAAAAGGTATGATCATCCATGGGAGTGCCTGTGGGTTTAAAGGCCATGAGAGCAACAGCAGAACAAGAATTGGAAGGTTGATCATGAAATAATATCTAATCAGGTGGTGATGTTTATATGACATAAAGAATATGATCAACAGGTGAAAGGGATGGGCCCAGATAATATTGAGGTTCCAGACCGTAACCTGATGATCGGTTCCAAACCACAGGAAAGCAATAAGTAGTCCCAGTAAACCCGTTACTCCAAAAATTACCCTGTCGAACCACCATGAAACAGCTCCTTTTTTAAGATCCCTGTACGACAAATATATTGTAATTAGTAAAACAATAATAAAAACCCACAGAGGTGCATATCCGGTCAATGCCCTGGGCAGGTCCCGGCCTTCAAGTATAAGATTGCTACCGGGTGTAAAAGGGACAGTTTGCTCACTCTTAAACCGGGCATCTTCGAAAAGGGTCATCATATGGTCAGGAAGGAACATATAATCCCAGCCCGTGGCGGTTTTATCTGAAGGCAGGCCCAGAGCCAGGTTAATACCAAGTCTTGCCCATGGTTTCTCAGTAAGGTAGGGCATCAATAGCTCCCTGAAACTTTTTCCGGATACCAGCACATCGTAATTGAAAACTATTTCCCGGTCAATACCTTCAACAAAAATGTCACGTATCCGGGTGGCACAGTTATCAAAAAAGAAGTCATACAGATAATACCGGTTTTCAGGCTGGGCATTTATTACAAGTGAATCGAAAAGATGTTGTTTCTCGCGGTTGTCAATATTCAACTCCTGCTCCCAGATATAACGTCCTTCCATCAGGTAATCATATTCAAAATGCCTGAATTCGCTGACTGATAATATATAGTTTAGTTTTCCCCTTACAAAATTTGCATAGAAATTTGGATCAGAGAAATCAAATGTTCCGTAGTTAAATACTGCATCAAGACCCGTCAGCGGGTCCTCTACCCTTATAGCACTATGTCCGAACACAGAGTATAGCTCATCTCCGGGTGAACAGGTCAGAAGGGTTACCCTGGCTTCGGGAGAGAGCTGCAACGATCCCTGCGCCCGTATTCCTGCTGAGAAGATAATAGCCAGAAGCGTCGACAGGATCAAAGACTTTTTAATCATTTACAGAAATGTTTTATAAATAAAAGCTAAACTGAACGGCTCCAATTTAGCTTTTTTGTTTAAATTTTGTGTTAAAAGAAGATAAAGATAATCAAAATATCCAGTATGATTTTCTACATCACAAGTTTAAAACCTTTTCCGTGTACGTTGATTATTTCAACCGATTCATCGTCTTTAAGGTACTTCCTTAATTTTGTAATATAGACATCCATGCTTCTTGCATTGAAGTAGTTGTCGTCAAGCCAGATGGTCTTAAGTGCAAAATTGCGGTCAAGAATCTTATTCTGGTGGGTGCAAAGCAGCTTCAACAGCTCTGACTCCTTTGTTGTAAGTCGTATAACTTTATCTCCGGTCTGAAGGGTCTGTTTTTTGAGGTCAAATGTATAGCTTCCTAATTCAAACTGTTCGGGAGCTGAAGTTTTATATGAACTGCTGGTCCGTTTCAGGATTGCTTCAATCCTGAACAACAGCTCTTCCATACTGAATGGTTTTGTTATGTAATCATCTGCGCCTATAGAAAAACCTTCAATAACATCCTCCTTCATCGATTTGGCCGTAAGGAATATTATGGGGATCTCCTCATCAATCTGCCTTATCTCTTTAGCCAGGGTATAGCCGTCTTTTACCGGCATCATCACATCAAGTATGCAGATATCGTACTGTGTTTTTACAAAATCTCTGAATGCGAGATCGCCGTTTGCAAAAAGGTTTGTTTCAAAGCCTTTTGCTTTAAGGTATTCTCGGAGAAGCAATCCCAGATTTTCATCATCTTCGGCAAGAAGAATTTTAGTTTTGGCGGTAGTCATTTTTATGATTGTTTATTGGCAAAGCTATCTCAAATTTTGTGCCTTTTTTAGGTTCACTCTGGATACTTATCCTTCCTTCATGCTCTTCCACAATTTTTTTAACATAACTAAGGCCCAGGCCAAACCCTTTTACGTTATGAATATTACCTGTGGGTACCCTGTAGAATTGATCGAATATCCTTCTTTGATTCTCCTTGCTTATTCCCACCCCTTTATCCTGGATATAAATATAGAAATTATTGTTTGTACTTCTTGTTCCGACCGTTATATGGGTAACTCCATTACTGTATTTTACAGCGTTATCCAGCAGATTAAATATAATATTGGTAAAATGGACTTCATCTATTTTCATGACAGAGTTTTTGGCGTCAAGGTACTGAACAATCTCTCCGTTCTGGTTTCTGACCTGAATAATAAAATTGTTAACCACATTGCTGATCAGATCATGAATATCTATTTCCTGGCGCTTGATTTTTAATCTTCCCTTTTCGAATATTGCCATCTGAAGGACTTTTTCAACCTGGAATCCAAGACGCTTGCTTTCATCAAAAATAACATTGGAGATGTTTTCAAAATTTTCCTGTTCCAGTGAGATGCTATTGTCCCTCAACATTTGTGATGCCAGTGAAATAGTTGAAATCGGAGTCTTAAGTTCATGTGTCATATTGTTCACAAAATCGGTTTTGATCTCCGACAACTTCTTTTGCCTGATTATGATATAGATTGTGAAAGCAAACGTACCAAGTATAATAAGTGTCAGGAAACCTGATGATCCGATTATGAAACCGACCGACTGGAGTATATATGATTTTTGTTCGGGAAAATAGAGAACCAGATCATTGGGAAACATGAAGGCATCATTGGGAAATAGCTTTCTTGTGAACATATGTGGCTGTTCCCGGAAATTATTTGAGGCAAGAACGAATTTGCCGGTTTGGTCGCGGACTGCAAATTCGTAGTCTATGGTTATGCCTGCGTTGTTCATCTCTTTTTTTATGATACTGTCAAGAGCAGCTACATCAATCCTCTCCTTAATACATTTGTTGAAGCTCATCATCTCTTCAATGATCTTTTCAACCATTATTGTTCTGTTTGATATTGTATGGTTGAACTGGGATGTTCTTCCCATGAGACTTTTTGGGCGACTGAAGATCCTTATTGAATCAACATCATTTAAACTGAAATCAGGATTGATATTGCTAAATAGCCGTTCCTGCTTGCCGGCAGAGATATTTCCGGGAGTTTGCCCTGAATAAAAATAGCCTCCCTGCTTAACTGTCATTCTTTCGTTAAGTCCTGACCGGTAGTTGAAATCAATAAAAAATCCTGAGGAATATGTAATACTGTCTACCTGTGATGAGGGGCTTAACTCGCTAAGGACCATTGTCAGTGCTTCCTGCTTCTCTATTTCGTGGGTTACGGAGCCAAGAGTCCTGAAAGCAAGGAACCTGAATTGTTGTTCCTTTACTTCTACTGCATTTTTTATCCAGTAACTCTGGACAATGATCAGGCCAATTGTAGCCAGAGTCATTACACCAATCAGTACCCAGATGATTTTTCTGCTCATAATGTTTAAATAACAGTATTTACACAAATATAGTTCACGTAAAATACCAAATGTTATTCTTTAACACTTTTTAACTTGCTGCTGTAAGTGTTTAACAGCATTTACAAACATTTTATTCAGCCGGTAAGTTTGTTCCGGGCTTTAATCTTCCCGGCTCTATCTCGAATACCGTAGAAACAAATTCAATGGCTTTTAGTTTTGTTATGATCATATCAGTTTCTGACTTGCTTATTTCACCGAAAATCTGGAGAAAAAAGTCAATGTTTTTCAGCTCCCTTGCCAGAAAACCATCAGGGCACCTGTTGGATATAAGATTCATTTTTAATAATCTATCTTCGTCCACTGACTGGAAAACGGAGAAACTTCTACTTTCAGTATTCCTGCCGGTCTGAACATTAAAATTATCGGTTCTGCTGAATTTTAATCCCAGTTTACTGTTAAGTGCCCAGCTTATCCGGTAATCATTCTCGTGTGATGATATACCCAGCAGTTTAAAAAGTGCCGTATCCGGCACCATCAGTTTATGAACCTTTTTTCTCATCTGCAATATTGATGGAATAGAGCGGGCCTGGTCATACCCGTTAAAGAATGCAATTTAATGAAATTGCTGAAATTTGCAATTATAAGTCCGGAAGATGTGTCAGGAAGGCAGATTTTCAAGAGCCTGACGGGCTGCATGTTGCTGTGCCTCTTTTTTGGTAGCCCCAAGTCCTTCACCTGCGATTGTATCCATAATGTGAATTGTAGCAACAAATAGAGGTTCCGGCTTATTTGTCCCGTTGAGTTCGTAACTTTCAAAGCTGACTTCCTGTTTGTTCTTCTGTCCCCATTGGATGATCCGGCTCTTGAAGTCCCATTCTTCACAGGCAAGCTGATCCAGATCATCTTGTGTTCTGATTATTTTCTCTATTATGAATGCCCGGGTTTTTTGGTATCCCATATCAAGGTATATTGCACCAATAAATGCCTCAAGAGCATTTCCAAAAACATGCTTTTTATTAGGTGTTCCGTTTTTATGCAAACGTACAAGGGTGTCAAACCCCATTTCCAGAGCAATTTTGTTAAGATTCTCGCGGTTTACGAGCTTTGATCTCATCCGGGTCAGAAACCCTTCATTGCATTCCGGAAAAATTGCAAAAAGGTGCTCTGCAATCACAGCACTTAAGATGGCATCACCCAGAAATTCAAGTCTTTCATTATCATGACGTGATCCGGATGTAGGAATGTTATTTAATGATTTGTGTGTAAGAGCCGATTTATAATATTTTAAACTCCGTGGATAGTATCCTGTAAGTGCCCGGATCTTATTATGGAATCCCTTGTTTTTTACAAGAGACAGGTAAAGTAATCTGAAGAGGGAACTGAACACGTAATTATTGAAGTTTTTTAAAAATCACTGATGAGTTGTGCCCTCCAAATCCGAATGTATTGCTGAGCGAAACATTTATATCCCGGGTCTGGGCTTTATTAAAGGTAAAATTCATTTTATTGTCAAGATCGGGATCCTGATGTTCGAAGTTTATTGTAGGCGGTATTATACCATGTTTTATTGAAAGTATCGCAGCTATTGCTTCGGCGGCTCCGGCCGCTCCCAACAGGTGACCTGTCATTGATTTTGTTGCACTGATATTCAACTTGTAGGAGTGGTCGCCAAAGACAGTTTTAATCCCTTTTACCTCTGCAATATCTCCAAGCGGAGTAGCGGTTCCGTGAACATTTATATAATCAACATCTTCGGGTTTTAATCCTGCATCTTCAATTGCATTCTGCATAACCCTTGCAGCCCCAAGTCCTTCCGGGTGCGGTGCAGTGAGATGATATGCGTCTGCACTCATTCCTCCTCCAACAATTTCTGCATAAATAGTGGCACCCCTTTTAACGGCATGTTCATACTCCTCAAGTATAAGTGCGCCACCACCTTCACCCATTACAAAGCCATCCCTTGTCACATCGAATGGCCTCGAAGCAGTCCGGAAATTTTCATTGTTTGTTGAGAGTGCCTGCATTGCATTGAATCCTCCGACTCCGGCCTCATTGATAGCCGCTTCTGACCCGCCTGTTATGAATATATCAGCCTTTCCCAGCCTTATGTAGGTTAAGGCATCAATAAGTGCATTTGTGGAAGAAGCACAAGCCGATACAGTACTGAAGTTAGGACCTCTGAAGCCGTATTTGATTGAAATATGGCCGGATGCGATATCAGATATCATTTTCGGAATGAAGAATGGACTGAAGCGAGGGGTGAAATCACCTTTAACAAAACCTGCTATCTCTTCATAAAACGTCTGAAGTCCCCCGATACCCGACGACCATATAACACCGGCTTTGTCAAGGTCCAGTGTTGCCAGATCAAAATTCGCATCCTGAACGGCTTCTTCTGCTGCTATCAATGCATATTGTGCATAAAGGTCCAGCTTCCTTGCCTCTTTCCGGTCAAAGTGATCTTTTACATCATAATTTTTGACCTCGCAGGCAAATTTGGTTTTAAATTTTTCGGTATCGAAACGAGTTATCAGGTCTGAACCACTTACCCCGTTTATAAGATTCTCCCATGACTCATTTACATTGTTACCCAAAGGTGTAATTGCTCCAAGACCTGTTATAACTACTCGTTTCAATTCCATAACTTACAATTTAAAACTAGTGAAGATTGATTACTTTGCGTTCTCCTCAAGGAACTTGATAGCATCACCAACAGTACCTATGGTTTCAGCTTTGTCGTCGGGGATAGACATATTGAATTCTTTCTCGAATTCCATTATCAACTCAACCGTATCAAGGGAGTCTGCACCCAAATCATTTGTAAAGCTAGCCTCAGGGGTAACTTCACTTTCGTCAACGCCAAGCTTATCAACTATGATCGCTTTTACTCTTGATGCAATGTCTGACATAACTTTAAGTTTTAATTAGTAATAAATTTTAACTTTGCAAAGAAAGATATTCTGGCAATATTAACAAACATTTTTTGTTCTTTTTTGACCGATAAAGTCGAGATTGAGTTAATATATAGATATTTACCGGATTATAATTCGACCGGATTTACGATATGGACGATTATATGGTGCATTAGCTCCGGGTATATGCTTCTAATATCTAATGAAGTAAAATTAAATCGTTTTTTTGTGATAAATATCGCCGTTTTTGCCTCTGGTTCAGGCACCAATTTTCAATCAATTGTTAACTATTTTGCCGGCCACAAGTATGTCAGGGTGCAATTGCTGCTTTGCAACCACCAGGAAGCTGCAGTGCTTGAACGTGCTGAAAAATCAGGTATACCCCGCTTTGTTTTTACAAGACATGAACTGGAAAACACAGGCAGGGTTTCAGATGTTTTAGATGAATATAAAATACATTTCATCGTACTTGCTGGTTTCCTGCTGAAGATTCCTGACAGTATACTTGAATCATTCCCTGACAGGATAGTGAATATTCATCCTGCTCTGCTTCCTAAGTATGGAGGGAAGGGAATGTATGGAATGAAGGTTCATAAAGCAGTTATAGACTCCGGTGACAGCATTTCAGGTATTACTATTCATATGGTTAATGAGGAGTACGACAAGGGCAGTATTGTTTCTCAACATTCGTGTGAAGTAAAACCTGGTGATACTCCTGTCACTCTGGCCGACCGGATTCATGAACTGGAACACTATTGGTATCCGAGAATTATTGAAAAACTCCTTGTGCTGGACTCATAGGTTGTCAAGACGCTCCATCCAGATCTCTTTAATGCGGTTAAAGGCATCTATGTTCTCTTCCCTTACTGGCTCAACCGGTGGTGATTCTATGGTCAGGGGATCAACAGGCTGACCATTTCTCCATACCCTGAAATCAAGATGCGGACCGGTTGACATGCCTGAGCTGCCCACATATCCTATAACATCACCCTGCTTCACCCATGTATCCGGCCTTATACCCTGTTCAAAATTTCTCAGGTGTAGGTATGCAGAGGAATATACGCTATTATGTCTTATTCTGATCATCCTTCCTGCTCCGGCGGAATATGATGTTTCTGTAACTCTTCCGTCACCGATTGCATAAACAGGTGTTCCGACCGGGGCAGCGTAATCAACTCCGTGATGCGGGCGGCGTATCCTTAATATCGGGTGCATTCTTGAGTGTGAGAATCCCGAGCTTATCCTTGAATACCGGAGAGGCGCCTTTAGAAATGCACGTCTCAGGCTGTTGGCGTCCTGATCGAAAAAACTAAGCACGCTGTCCTGTTCAAAGGGTATTGCATAAAACTCACTGTCCATATGCCTGAACCAGGCAGCAGCTATCCTGTCAATACCTACAGAATTTGTATCTATATAATTTTCATAGTAGAAAGCCTTGAATGAGTCTCCCTGTCTGAGTCCGAAAAAATCAATGCTCCATGCATATATTTCTGATAGTTCTATTGCCAGAAGCGGTGAAACCATGCTTTCATTCATGGCGTTCCACAATGAGGAGCTTACCGTGCCTGAAACATCCCTGACAACCTGATGTACCACCCTGCTGCCTCTTTCAATTGCGATATTATCATAAAGCCTGACTTTTACGAATTCAATCCGGTTAGGTTCGTAAACAAAATAGTGTGGTATTCCCAGGGTATCATCAGAGATAAAAAACCTGTATGTTTCACCCGGCCGGATCCTTCTGACATCAAACAACTCACGTGAATAGTTTGCTACCTCATGTACTATAGCAGGATTGACATTGTGTGATGAAAATATTGACGAGAGAGTCTGGTTCCTTAATATCCTGCCTTCTGTTATTCTGAACGAATCAATTGGAATACCATACTCATCAAACCTGACCACAGGTATAAGTTCCGACTCATCCGGGATATCTGAAATGAGTTCCTGATCACGGGAAATCCATTCCTGGGAGGTTGAATAATAATGAACTGCAGTCAGAATGGCTGCACTTAATGCTATAATTATGAAAATATCTTTTTTCTTCATAGTTTATCATGGACGTATCGTTTCAAATCCTTTTCCATATGTACCCATCACATTATTCTGCGAAACAAATGCATCAGGGTCTGTCTCTTTCACAATTCTCATTATAAGGCTTGTTTCCTGCCGGCGGATCATGACCATGACTATTTTGGTTTTTTTTTTTTTATACCACCCTTCGGCATCAATCAGAGTAATCCCTCTTTTTACTTCTTTATCAATACGTTCGGCAATCTCCATATAACTTGGAGAAAAAATGAACACCTGAAACGTTTGCTTGGAGCCGGAAAGAACCATATCAATCGAGTATGATATAACTGCCATTGTAACATATCCGTATACCATTTTTTCGATCGACTGGAAAATAAGGTATGAAGATGAGATGATTACAAGATCGAGATAGAGGATTATTCGTCCCGGACTTATATTACGATACTTATTGACTATCATGGCAATTACATCTGTCCCCCCTGTGCTGCTCCCCTGTGTGAATACAATACCTACACCTGCCCCGGCAAGTATCCCTCCGATGATGGCAGACATGAATAAATCATCAACAACGGGCTCTGTAATGACTGCCTGAAGTAAACCGAGGAAGACTGAGAGGACAAGGACAGCAAATATTGTCTTAACCCCGAATCTTGGCCCGAGTACCTTAATGGCTGAAATTACCAGCAGGCTGCTCAGCAGCAGGTATGATATTCCCACAGGGAATCCGGTTGCATAGAATATAAGGGAGGATATACCGGTAATGCCACCGCCTGTTATTTCTGCAGGAATAAGAAACGCCGTCCAGCCAAGCGCGATAATGAACAAGCCTAATGTTAAAATAATGAATGAATGGGCATTATACCAGATTCTTTTTCTAAGCATACTATTTACCTGTAACGATATTAATAATCCTGCCCTGCACAACTATGATTTTTTTGGGTATTTGTCCCTGAAGGTATTTCAGTACAGATTCGTTTCTCATTAACTCATCTTCTATATCTTTATTATCATAACCGGCAGGGAAATTTATCTTAAGCCTTGTTTTTCCGTTAAATGATACCGGGTACTGAACAGTTTTCTCCTCCAGATATCCAGATTTATATGCGGGAAATTCAGTCTTGCTTATTGTACCCTGGTTTCCAAGAAGCTGCCAGAGCTCTTCGGCTATGTGAGGTGCAAAAGGTGAAAGGATAATCACCAAATCACGCAGGATCTCTCTTTTGTTGCATTTCAACGAAGATAACTCATTTACACATATCATGAATGCGCTTACAGAGGTGTTGAAAGAGAAACGCTCAATATCCTCCTCTATCTTCTTAATGGTTTTATGCAGGATCTTCAGTTCATCCGGCGAAGGTTTCTCATCTGACAGCTCAGGTTCATTCTTTTCATTATGAAACAGCTTCCAGAGCTTTCGCAGGAATTTGTGAACTCCGTCAATACCATTCGTATCCCAGGGTTTTGATTGCTCAAGCGGACCCAGAAACATCTCATAAAGCCGGAGTGTATCAGCACCGTACTGCTCAATTATATCGTCGGGGTTGACCACATTATAAAGAGACTTGGACATTTTTTCAATGGCATATCCGCACCTGTATGTGCCGTCCTCCTCAAAAATAAACTCTGCATCATCATACTCCGGATTCCATTTCCGGAAAAGTTCAACATTCAGAATATCATTATTTACGATATTTACATCAACATGTATCGGGGTAACATCGTAGTCATCCTTGAGTCCCAGTGACACAAACCTGTTGCTGCTTTTTATCCTGTATACAAAATTGGAGCGGCCCTGAATCATTCCCTGGTTGATGAGTTTTTTAAAGGGCTCATCCCTGCAAACCATTCCGATATCATACAGAAATTTATTCCAGAACCTTGAGTATATCAGGTGACCGGTTGCATGCTCAGTTCCCCCTATGTACAGATCCACATTTTCCCAGTAAAGGTTTGCTTCTTTTGAAACCAGCTCAGAATCATTTTTCGGATCCATATACCGCAGGTAATAAGCCGATGATCCTGCAAATCCAGGCATTGTGCTGAGTTCAATGGGATATCCTTCACCGGTCTTCCAGTTTTTTGCCCTGCCCAGCGGGGGTTCTCCTTTCTCTGTTGGCAGGTATGCATCCACCTCGGGCAGCACCAGCGGCAGATCCTCTTCATCCAGCACATATGGTACTTCATCCTTATAATAAACCGGAAAGGGCTCTCCCCAGTACCTCTGCCGGCTGAATATTGCGTCTCTCAGACGGTAGTTTACCTGTTTATAACCTATCCCTTTTCTCTCCAGTTCAGTAATTGTTTTTGCTATTGCATCCTGAACTTCAAGTCCGTCGAGAAACCCTGAGTTTATTAATACTCCCTCTTTGGCATCGTAAGATCCCTGTGATATATCACCACCGGTTACAACCTCTGTTATTGGGAGTTCAAAATGTTTTGCAAAGTCATAATCCCGGCTGTCATGCGCCGGCACAGCCATTATTGCACCGGTACCATATCCTGCCAGAACATAATCACTGATCCATACCTGAAGTTTTTCACCGCTGAAGGGATGTATTGCATATGCACCTGTAAATTGTCCTGTAATGGTTTTGGTATCTGCCATCCTTTCACGTTCGGTACGCTTTTTGGTTTCAATCAGGTATTCTTCTACCGCAGATCTTAATTCAGGGGAAGTTATTTTTTCAACCAGTTCATGCTCAGGTGCCAGAACCATATAAGTGCAGCCAAAGACCGTATCAGGGCGTGTTGTGAATACCTCGATTCCGTGTTTATTATTGTTCCGCGTACCATGATCGAGAGAAAAGTTAATTACAGCACCCACTGATCGTCCGATCCAGTTTTTCTGGATCTCTTTCAGTGAGTCACTCCAGTCCAGCCTGTCAAGAGATTCAATCAGCCTTTCTGCATAGGCTGAAACCCTCAGGAGCCATTGTTTCATTTTCTTTTGTTCTACAGGGTGGCCGCCGCGAACTGAATAACCGTCTTTTACTTCATCATTGGCAAGCACGGTTCCAAGGGCAGGGCACCAGTTGACCATGGTATCGGCATGATAGGCCAGTCTGTAGTTAAGCAGAATCAGTTGCTGGTCCTTCTCTGTCATTGAGTTCCATTCCTCTGCAGTGAAAACCCTGCACTCATTTTGTGCAGCCTCAACGGCAGTATTACCGTTTCTTTCAAATTCTGCGATAAGCATATCAACAGGTTCGGCCTTATTAGTTTTTTTATTGAACCAGTGCCCGTACAATTTTATAAAAACCCATTGGGTCCACTTATAATAATCAGGATCACATGTCCTTACCTCACGGCTCCAGTCATAACAGAAACCGATCTTATCCATCTGCTCGCGATACCTGCGTATATTGTTCTCAGTTGTAACAGCCGGATGCTGACCGGTCTGTATGGCATACTGTTCAGCGGGAAGCCCGAAAGCATCATAACCCATGGGGTGAAGCACGTTAAAACCCTTAAGGATCTTATAGCGCGAGTAAATGTCAGACGCAATATAGCCAAGGGGATGCCCGACATGAAGCCCTGCACCGGAGGGGTAGGGGAACATGTCGAGAACATAATACTTTGGTTTGGATTTATCCTCCTTAACTTTGAAGGTTTGATTTTTCTCCCAGTAATGTTGCCATCTCTTTTCAATCTCTGAAAACTTGTATTCCATTATAAAGAAGTAAGGTGTTTTGTAATATTTTAAATATCTGCGAAAATAGGAAATCTTTGTTGAAAAAATTTATAAATTCGCAACTCGAAAGTTAATACTACCGGCCCCGTAGTTCAGCTGAATAGAACGTCAGATTCCGGTTCTGAAGGTCGGGGGTTTGAATCCCTCCGGGGTCACCAGGGCATAGTGTCTTGCATAAATGCAGGGCACTTTTTCTTTTGCTTCGATTGAAGTCTCTCAGAACCCCCGGAGGGATCGAATGCAATTCACTTCCTCCGGGGTCACGAAGTACTTAGTTCCGCATAACCGCGGAACTAAGTTTTTTACAGGGGGTTTGAATTTACAATGAGGCCCGGAGGGATCGAATGCAATTCACTTCCTCCGGGGTCACCAGGGCAGAGTGTCTTGCATAAATGCAGGGCACTTTTTCTTTTGCTTCGATTGAAGTCTCTCAGAACCCCCGGAGGGATCGATTTAAAAAAAAAGGGTACCCCGGCGGGATACCCTTTTTTGAAGCTTATCAATTATTAATTGAATATGTTTTCCGTGGTCAATGTCGAATAGTTGATCTTAAGAGCATTTGCACGTCTTAATGCCTGCTTTACATCATCAACGATACCCATTCGCACTTCGTTGTCAACCTTTAGCGAGGTTGTCATAAAAGGAATTTCCGATTCATCACGGGCCTCCCTTTCACTGGCAATAAATGCAAATATATCATCGGTGGTTGCAAACTGGTCATTAAGCTGAATACGTGGTTCAGTTCCCAGCAATCTCTGGTAGGCGGGTCTAGGCTGACCGATATAGATATAACTTACCAGCGATTTTCTTTCAAGTTTATTGACCTCCGTGGCCGAAGGCAGTCGCTGCAATACATTGACGGTTACTTCCCGCATAGTTGTGCTAACCATGAAAAAGAAGAGCAACATAAAAACTATGTCAGGCAGCGCAGCGGTACTGATAGCCGGCCTTTTATTCTTATCTTTTCTTTGGAATTTTGCCATATTAATTTCCTCCTGTTTGTCTTGGTTCAGCTTCAGAAATTCTCATCGGATAGATCTTTCTTATAGCAGCCTGCTGGTCTGAATCCAGTCTGTCGAAAGTCCTGCCGAATCTGTCCATCGCAATCTCATCCCTGAGCTCCCTGTAGGCCGCCGTCAGTTCATTCTGAACCTTGATGTACATCCCATAGGAAGTTCTCCGGTGATTCTGGAGCGAGATTACCTGCTGTGAAATAGGCACCTGACCAAAATATTCAACTTCTTCTTCTATTTTCCGGGGCAGGTGTTCTTCATCATTTGGATTGGCAATGAATTCCTTGGCTCTATCCCTCAGGTTAGTAAGATCTTCGAGTTCTCCTTCAACCAGCATCCTGTCAAGCATATCTACTCTTACTGTAAAAATATCACGCTCTCTTATCTGCTGGTCATCATCCTGTTCACCTTCGGGCATGGGCGGCAGAGTTCTTGACAATCCAGAGTCCACATCCATTGTTGTCGCAACAAGGAAGAATATCAGCAGCATAAATGCGATATCCGCCAGGGATGCAGAGGGTATTTCCGGAGTTATTCTTGCCATAATTTCAGGTTTTCATTTTTTGCCGTTACCGGGCAAAGATTTTACTTAAATAGACTTCTGATCTCCGTATAGAAGATCGATAATACTGCCATTCCAAGCAGAATATACATGGTACCCAGCTGTGTTCCTGCAAGCTTTAACACGTGAGGAACATTGTCGGGGTTTTCTGTGGCAAGCGGAAGAATCTCATCAGATGAGAATTGCCATGCAACAAAAATTATTACCGCTACGCCAACCAGGCCAAATAGTGTCTTCTTGGCATTCTTGGGATTCATCACCATCCTGACCAAAGGAAAAAAAATGGCTGCCAATGCTGCAAGCCCCACCAGTATTCCGGCCCAAATCAGTATCGTTTCGGTAATAACCGGCTCCTGCATTGGCGTACCGGTAGTTCCCGGCACATCTGCACCAAAGTAGAATATCAGCATAAGAACAACTGATACTCCCATCAGGACATACAGAGTATATGTAATTATTTTTGATAATAAATTGGACATGTTACTTGTTTTTTAGGTTATGTTTTACAAGAATATCGATAAGCGAAATGGAAGCATCTTCCATAGTGTTTACAAGCGAATCGATTTTTGATGCAATATAGTTGTAAAATACCTGCAGGATAATTGCCACAACAAGACCTGATACTGTAGTAATAAGAGCAACCTTAATACCACCTGCAACCAGCGAGGGAGATATGTCACCGGCAGCCTCAATTGAGTCAAATGCAGCGATCATACCAATAACGGTACCCATAAAACCCAACATAGGTGCAATTGAAATAAACAGTGATATCCATGTCATGTTTTTCTCGAGTAGTCCGGTCTGTACCCCACCATAGGCAACTACAGATTTTTCAACAACGTCTATCCCTTCATCAAATTTGCTTAATCCCTGGTAGAAGATACTGGCAACAGGACCGCGGGTGTCACGGCATACCTCCTTGGCGGCTTCTATACCTCCGTTTTCCAGCGCTTCTTCAACATTAAGCAACAACTTTTCAGTATTTGTAGTTGCGAAATTCAGATAGAGTATCCTTTCAATTGCAATTGCGAGTCCGAAAATCAGGGCCAGCAAAACAACGCCCATGAATCCGGCACCACCTTCGATAAATATCCTTTTTATTTCCTGGTGCAGCGGCTGAGCTTCTTCGTCGGTTTCTACCTCCACGGGGGAGGGAGTAGCTGGCTGGGCTTGTTCGGTGGTTTCAACATCCTCCTGAGCAATTGCAATGTTTGATGCTCCAAATGACAGCATTCCCAATACTGCTAAAAACGCAAATAAATTTTTCATGGTTAGTCCAAAATTTAATTATTAAAGTGGTTCAAATTTAATGATAACTTTTTTTAAATCCAATATTATTTTATGCGGAGAAGGTGGGATTCGAACCCACGATACCCTTTTGAGGTATACACACTTTCCAGGCGTGCGCCTTCGACCACTCGGCCACCTCTCCGGCATTCATTATATTGATCATATTTAATGGTAATTTTCAGCGTGCCAAGTTACAAAAAAATCCATAATAAAAACAAATTGTTATTTTATTTCTCCTCTTAATGACCTATTTATAAGTGTTCTAATGACTTTGCGGTCTGCATGTTGTGAAAGCAGAAACATAATTTTTGTTATTGCAGCCTCGGTAGTGATATCATGACCGCTCAAAACTCCCGCATCGAGAAGCTTTTTACCCGTGGAATACCTGGACATGTCTACACTGCCTGTAGGACACTGACTTACATTTAAAACAACAATTCCTCTTTTTATTGCCGATTCAATTTCAGACATAAACCAGTTGCCGGTAGGTGCGTTTCCGGCTCCATAAGTTTCAATGACCACCGCCTTCAGATCATCGGTATTAAATAGTGCCCGCAGGAGTTTGCCCGTTATGCCCGGAAAGATCTTTAGAATCGCTACATTGTTGTCCATTGTTTTATGAACTGCCAGCTTCTTTTCTCCATATGGATAAATAATTGAATGATAATTAAAATCGATATTGATACCGGTTTCGGCAAGAGGAGGATAATTATCAGAACGAAATGCGTTAAAATATTCTGCATTATATTTAGTGGTGCGGTTTCCCCTGAACAGTTTATTTTGAAAAAAGATGCAAACTTCCGGAACTGCAGGTGAATTGTTAATTTTAGCAGCAGCAATCTCTATCGAGGTTATCAGGTTTTCCTTGCCGTCAGTTCTTAACATTCCGATTGGAAGCTGGGAGCCGGTAAAAATAACCGGTTTGCCGAGATTCTCGAGAAGGAAGCTCAGGGCTGAGGCTGAGTAGGCCATGGTATCAGTGCCGTGAAGGATTACAAAACCATCAAAATCATTGTAGTTATCACCAATTGTAGTTGCTAGCCTTATCCACATTTCCGGCTCAACCTCTGATGAGTCAACAGGCGGGTCGTAAGAGATGGTTTTTATGTCAAGGTCAAATCTTATCAGTTCCGGTAATTGTCTTGAAATCTCACCGAAATTGACAGGCGCCAGGTTGCCTGTTTCCGGATTGAAGGACATTCCAATAGTCCCGCCGGTATAAATGATAAGTATCGATGGCTGTTTTCCCATTATTGGCAACTGAGTTTAAACAGATCGCATGCATTCGCGGTGGTTACTTTAGCTACCTTCTCTAAAGTTATCCCCTTTATCCGGGCAATTTCACGGGCTATATATATAAGGTATGAACTTTCATTGCGTTTGCCCCTGTATGGAACAGGAGTTAAGTAGGGTGCATCGGTCTCCAAAACTATGTTATGCAGGCCGACTTCGCTCACAATTTCAGGCAGATTTGAATTCCTGAAAGTTATTACTCCGCCTATACCTATCTTAAAGCCAAGCTCTTTTACTTCTTCAGCCTGACTCAAGTTGCCTGAGAAAGCGTGGAAAACACCCCGGAGTTTGCTATCCTGATGTGATCTGACAATAGTTATAATCCTGTCCATAGTTTCACGGGAATGGATCACTACCGGCAGATCCAGCTTTTTGGCCCATTCAAGTTGTGTTATAAACGCATCTTCCTGTTCCTTAAGAAAAGTCTTATCCCAGTATGCATCCATTCCTGTTTCGCCTACGGCCACAAAATTACCTTTGTCTAACAATGATTCCAGTTCTTTGAGTTGTTGCCTGTAATTTTCTTTCACCGAAGCAGGATGCAGTCCAATCATCGGAAAGCAGTATGCCGGATAACTCCGGCATAGTTCGAGCATCGGTCCCGTTGATTCAGTATCGATGTTTGGTAACAGAATATGAGATATTTTGTTCGCCCTGGCATTTCCGATAACATCATCAATATCATCTTCAAAATGCGGCAGGTATAAATGCGAGTGTGTATCAGTCAGCTTCATCCTGTTTCATCTTTTAAACGGCTCCCTGTGCGAGCATGGCATCGGCAACTTTCACAAACCCCCCGATATTTGCACCATTGACATAATTTATAAATCCGTCGTTCTCACGTCCAAACCTGATACATGTTTCATGAATATCTTTCATTATCTGCCTGAGCTTGTCATCAACTTCTTCCCTGTGCCAGCTTATCCTCATTGAGTTCTGAGTCATTTCAAGGCCGCTGACTGCAACACCGCCTGCATTGGCTGCTTTTCCGGGTCCGTAAAGTATTCGCTTCTTCAGATATATTTCTACTGCTTCTGCAGTGGATGGCATATTTGCACCTTCAGAAACGGCGAAACATCCGTTGTTTACAAGTAATTCCGCATCCTCTTCGTTTATCTCATTTTCAGTTGCACATGGCAGGGCAACATCGCATTTAATTAACCAGGGGCGCTTTCCCTCATAATACTCAACCCCGAAATTATCTGCATATTCACTTATTCTCCCTCTTTTAATATTTTTTAGCTCCATTATCCAGTCAAGTTTATCCTTATCAATTCCCATGGGGTCGTAGATAAAACCCGAACTGTCTGACATGGTAACAACTTTGGCTCCCAGCTCCGTAGCTTTTTCAGTGGCATATTGTGCCACATTTCCCGATCCAGATACCGCTATTGTTTTTCCTTCAAGCGATTCGTTCCTTGTTCCGAGCATTGCCTGCGCAAAATATACACAACCATAGCCGGTAGCTTCAGGCCTGATAAGGCTGCCACCCCATTCTCTTCCTTTTCCTGTGAGTACCCCTGTAAATTCATTCCTCAGTCTTTTATACTGTCCGAACATGAAACCAATTTCCCTGCCGCCAACACCAATATCGCCTGCCGGAATGTCTGTTTCAGGACCTATGTGCCTGCACAATTCAGACATAAAGCTCTGGCAGAACTTCATAACCTCGTTATCGGTTTTTCCCTTGGGATCAAAGTCCGATCCTCCCTTTCCGCCACCCATAGGCAAGGTTGTCAGAGAATTTTTAAATACCTGCTCGAATGCAAGAAACTTGAGTATTCCAAGGTTTACTGTAGGGTGGAAACGCAATCCGCCTTTATACGGACCAATTGCCGAGTTCATCTCAATTCTGTACCCCTTGTTTATCTGTATTTCTCCCTTATCATCTATCCATGGAACCCTGAAGATAATGATCCTCTCAGGTTCTGCTATCCTTTCGAGGATTTTCGCATACTTGTATTTTGGGTTCTCTTCAATAAAGGGGATCAGTGATTCGGCAACCTCCTGCACTGCCTGGTGAAACTCACGTTCTCCCTGATTTTTGGCAGTTATAACTGCCATGAATTTTTCTACTCTTGGGTCCATTTTTTATTGGATATAGTTTTATGATAAGGAAATATCGCAGCAAACTTAGGCAATTTTCAGGAAAATATATTTGTCAAACGATATATCTTACCAGGCATGCTTGAAATATACCCCATAAACTCCAGATTGAGCAAAATGAATGATGTATTAGCGGATCCAAGTCCTGTCATTCCGGAAATCTGATCTGCCGTTAATTGCCGGTGGGAGGATAAAAGAAGCAGTATCGATTTTTCTGTTTCACTTATATTCTGATATGTGCTGACATCTTTATCCTCATCTGCTTTAATTTCAGGCTCCCATCCCATTATATACTCCAGGTCCTCCACTTTTTCTATCAGATGCGCCCTGTGGGTTTTGATAAGTTCATTGCATCCATGTGATCTTTGATCGGTAATCCTGCCAGGAAGAGCAAATATATCTCTGTTGTAGGAGTTTGCCAGGTTGGCAGTAATCAGTGCTCCGCCTGTTCTTGATGATTCAATTACTATCGTGGCGTCTGCAAGGCCTGCTATTATCCTGTTTCTTTTCAGGAAATTTCCCCTTTCAGGACCGTTTCCACTCCCGAAATCAGTTACCAGGGCACCCTGCCTGCTTATCTTTTGAGCAATATTCCTGTGTGCGGCCGGGTATATTGTTGATAGTCCGTGAGCGAGTACCGCCACTGTTTTCAGCCCTCTTTCGAGAGCTGCTTTATGTGCAGCAATATCTATTCCATATGCCAGTCCGCTTACAATCACCGGATCATGCCCCCTGGAAGCGAGTTCCGATACAAGGTGTGTGCAGAATTCGAGTCCGTAACTGCTTGCTTTCCTTGTTCCTACAATACTCAACACCCTGAGGGAATCCAGACTTGCATTACCTTTATAAAAAAGTATAACCGGCGAGTCGGGACACTCCTTCAGCCTGGCCGGGTAATTATCATCGAGGTAATAAAGCGGCTCAATTCCGTACCTTGAAATGAACCGCAACTCTTTATCCGCTTCTGACAAAATCTGCTGGTTTGCAATATTGCCTGCAAGAGACTTACCTATTCCCGGAATTTTAAGGAGTTCAGATTCATCCAGCTTGAATACATTTTCAGGTGAACCTGAAGCCTCGATCAGTTTTTTGGCAAGAACTCCCCCGATACCGGGTATCAGGTCGATTGCTATTTTATATCTGAGTGCAGGATCATTCAGTAGCGACATACCTGGCTTCATTAATTTGCATATTCAATATACAAAAAAAAGCGTATTTAACGATAAATCACCCTTAATAAAATAGCCGTGGCTACAAAGTCAGCGTATGGCAGAACGTTCTGATGCAAAGCCTGCGAAGTCAAAAAAAGTGGAGTTTACATGGGGCAAATGAGTATTTTTTTGACAAGCGTAACGCAGTAGGCGGAAATTATGGACGGGCACTAAAATTAGGGAAGGGCTGTCCCGTTAAAAATGAGACAGCCCTTCAAGGTTTGGTTTTAGGTGTATTGCAGTTCTAAATTACTCCCTGGTCCAGCATGGCATTCGCAACCTTCATGAACCCGGCAATATTTGCCCCCTTCATATAATTAACATACCCATCCGGCTCCTTCCCGAATTTAAGACATGATCCGTGTATGTTTATCATTATCTGATGAAGTTTCTCCTCCACCTCCTCAGCGGTCCAGTTCAGCTTCATTGCATTTTGGGTCTGCTCAAGACCTGAAGTTGAAACACCTCCTGCATTGGCCGCCTTACCCGGTCCGTAAAGCATTTTATTTTTAAGAAATACTTCTATAGCTTCAGGCGTGGAAGGCATATTGGCGCCTTCGGAAACACACATGCAACCGTTCTGAACAAGCATTTTGGCATCTTCTCCATTCATTTCGTTCTGGGTCGCACATGGAAGAGCTATGTCGCATTTTACCTCCCAGGGGCGCTTGCCTTCATGGAATTGTGCATCAGGAAACTCAAATGAATAGGGTTTAGCAATATCCTGGTTGGAGGCTCTCAATTCAAGAAGGTAATCAATTTTTTCTCCGGTTATTCCATCCGGGTCATAAATATATCCATCCGGCCCTGAAATTGTTACTACCCGAGCGCCCAGTTGAGTAGCCTTGATAATTGCACCCCATGCAACATTGCCGAAGCCTGAAACGGTCACGATCTTTCCCTTGAAGGATTCGCCTTTTGTTTTAAGCATCTCCTCAGCAAAGAATACTGTTCCGAAACCTGTTGCTTCCGGCCGTATAAGACTTCCGCCCCAGTTTCTGCCTTTTCCGGTTAATACACCTGTATGTTCACTGGAAAGTTTTTTGTACATGCCGAACATATAACCAATCTCTTTTCCGCCTACTCCTATGTCTCCTGCCGGCACATCGGTGTCCGGTCCTATTATCTTCCAGAGTTCCAGCATATATGACTGGCAAAAACGCATTATTTCAGCATTGGATTTTCCTTTCGGGTTGAAATCTGACCCCCCTTTGGCGCCCCCCATTGGCAACGTAGTAAGTGAATTTTTGAATATCTGCTCAAACCCCAGGAATTTGAGTATACTGAGATTTACACTCGGGTGGAATCGAAGACCACCTTTATAAGGGCCGATTGCGTTATTGAACTGAATCCTGTAGCCAATATTAACATGCGCCTGTCCCTGATCATCAACCCATGGCACTTTGAAAGTCATTACCCTGTCGGGTTCGATAAGGCGTTCGATAATAGCTGCCGATTCAAACTGAGGATTTTGGTTGTAAATCTCTTCAATTGATTCAAGAACTTCGCGTACTGCCTGTAAATACTCAAGCTCACCGGGATGCTTTTTCTCCAGGTCGATCATTAATTTGTCTACATTCATGACTGATATTTTTTGATGTTTTTGATAGTTTGCCAGAAGCCTCGTCAGAAGCCTCGTCAGAAGCCTCGTCAGAAGCCTCGTCAGAAGCTTATCAAAGTAAATGAAAGCAGTTCATACAGCTTATGACTTTCCTCATGAATGCCGATGATTTTTCTCATGGGTGATTGATGTAAGTGGCCTGTAAACAGGGCTGTACAAGGAATGTTGTTGTTAAAATATGCTGTAGAATATGTTTTTATCCGCCCACCTTGTTGGCAAGAATCAGTTTCCGGAGTGCTGCCAGTAATTTTTCCTTATCCTGCCTGTCAAGAGCGGTGAGGCTAACAGGCGGATAATTAGCTATACCCCTTGATGTTTGCCTGTAAATTATCAGTCTCTCATTAAACCCTGATAAAGATTTCTTAACTTCAAAACTATGCAATTCTTTTTTATTGAATTCAATGGCGTTTTTTTTATCGGCAAGTGGCCGAAGGCTGAAATAGCGCACTATGAATTTGTTTCCGGTATCCGAATAGTAGATATAATTATGATCTTTCATGAAGTGTACCAGGAAGAACAGTAAGAATAAGGCAACAATAATTCCCGCTATCTGGTCTCTGCTCAGGCCCAGGACCCCACTGTTAAGCACATTGGCAAAATAGATTAGCCCGATTGATATAATTAGCAGCAAAAGAGCCAGTGACTTCTGAATTCTCAGGCTAACAGCCTGTTTTTGATTGTCAATTACCATGGTATTATTTTTTTTTTCGTCTTTCAATTTCGGTATTAACCCATTGCAGTTCCCTTCCTGCCTGTCCTGTGACCGATTTATTCTCTTCGGCTCTTCTGAGCAGGTACGGCATAAGAAATCTGACTGGTCCGTAAGGCAGATATTTGGCCACATTATATGACAGTGAGGCCATATTGAAGCTTATATGGTCACTCATGCCGTAGAGTTGTGAAACACAAACCCTTGGGTCGCTGTTATCCATATTACGCTCCTTCATAAGTTCCATCAGCAACAGCATGCTTTTTTCGTTGTGAGTGCCTGCAAAAAGCCGGGTTGTGCCAATATTGTCTAGACAAATTCTCATTGCAGAATTAAATGCATTGTCTGTACTCTGTTTGTCCGGGTATACAGGCGAAGGGTACCCGTGTTTTGCGGCGCGCTCCCTTTCCTGATCCATATATGCCCCGCGTACAAGCTTGATGCCCAGATAGTATTTTTTTCCTGTTGATTCATTTATACAGTTCTTCAGAAAGCCGAGCCTGTCATGGCGGTACATTTGCAGTGTATTGTATACAATGGCTTTCTCCTTGTTATACTTTTCCATCATCTCCATGGCCAGTTTGTCGATAATATGCTGGTAATGGGACTCCTCCGCATCGATCATTACCGGGATACCTCTTTCCCATGCAGCCCTGCAGAGAGTTCGAATGTTGCCGGCAAACTTCTCTGCTTCCCGGCTAACCCGGTTGCTGTTGCCGGCCTCGCTAAGCACCCTTGCAGGTGCGAGAGCGGTAGGTTTGAATACAGTGAATGGAACGTTTCTGTTTTCGGCAGCCAGATCCATTGTTCTCCTTATTTCTTCCATAACGGCCTGGATCTGCTCTTCTGACTCCTGGTTCTCGGCAGCATAATCCAGCACCGTATCAACACTGTTTTCCGCAAGCTTTTCAATAACCCTGATAGATTCTTCAATCGTCTCTCCCCCGCAAAACAAACTGAAGATGGTAGGTTTAACAAGCCATCTGACCGGTATACGCAACCGGGGTGCCACCACTGCCAACCAGCTTGAAACCCTTACCATTAGCGGTTTAGACATTAACCTGAAAAGAATAGCTGTTTTCCG
>SKND01000388.1 GCA_007120695.1 Bacteroidales bacterium
AAAATACCGAAACAGGGGAATGATGTCTTTTACTTTGACTTAATAAAATCATCGACATTAATATCGGCCTGTTTCAAGATTGCTCTAAATGTCCCTTCAGGCATATCACCAGTGTGGTTTGGAACTGTTGTAAACCTCCTTGTTACAGGATTATGCCAGATTTCATGGCTGCCGGCTGCTTGTCGATGGAACTCAAACCCAAAGTGTTTTAATTTCGCAGTAATGTTCCGGTATTTATATCCAGAAAGACGCCCCATTTTATAATCCTATAACTATTGGGTAATCAAAATTATCACTGAGAACCTTTAATTTAGGAATCTGTTCCTCCTGAGTTTCGATAAGCTTTTTAGCAACGTCTCTAGCAATTTCAATTGTCTCGGTAATTGTTCTGCCTTGAGCAACAAGTCCCTGAATCTGGTCTGAGGTTGCAAGATAGAAACCCTCAGGCAGTTTTTCAATATGCAGGTCTACAATCCGTTCAATAATAACATTATGCTTCTTTTTCTGCTCATTGTGGCTTATCAGATTAGCAGGGTCATTAGAATCCTCCTCGGCAAGCATCAAAATATCCTTTTGTTCACTGGTTAACTGATCATAAAGTCCACCTTCTTTGCCTGTGATCGATTTGATCATAAGATCATAGAACTTCATTAATAAAGCATCATTATCAGTCCTATCAATAAGGCTGTGAAATTTATTCTTTATATCACTTCGTTCCATTCTTTCCCATTTTTATCAAAATTATTAAAAAAACATCAAATGTTTGGTTTTTCTACCCCATTGATTTAGCAAAATACCAGCCTCCATTCGATACTCATCGGTCTGGCACCATAAAACTTCACACAGCCCGCATCATTCAGGAAAATTATTTCTTGTCGGTTCTTATCAGATATTTGTTATACGTTTTTAGTCTGTAGTTCCAATAATCAACGAAAGCAAGGTATCCTTTCTTTATTACAATAAAAGCCGGAAGATGTTGATATACCCCATTTCTGTTATCCATGTAAATTGAGTTCGAATTATTCTTTTGCAGGATATGGTTGATCAGAATAGAATCACGAAATAAGTAAGTTGTGTGAAGCGGTTTTTGATTAATCACAATTCAACTTCAATCCCATCCTGTTTAACAATTTGTAGCAGAGGAGACACCTCATCATTTAGAAATTGATGAAGGCCGACTGTATATGGTTCAATACGGGTGTCCACCTTTCTTGTAAAAGACCATGCCTTAATATTTGCTTCTTCATCACTGTTGTCGAACGATTTTGATACCAGCATTACGTCAATATCGCTATCAGGACTGGCTTCTCCACGGGCATGACTGCCATACAAAAAGGCTTTTTCAACCTTAATGCCTGAAAGATTTAACAGCGTGCAGTATTTCTGCAATATATCTATAATTTCGCTTTGAGCCATTGGGATAAATCTTTGGTTTGCGTCAAAATATTTTCCGATTTTATTTTTGAAGGAATCTTGGGGGTGAATCCGGGATAGCGACCTTCCAACTGATAAAACATTAAGGTATCACACAATGATAATTGCGATTCAGATAGAGTCAAATCGGTTTTTTCTATCAGGAAAGACAAGTTATGAATCTTGGGCGGTACATTCCCTGTGTATTTTACCACATGTGCCTTAATTGCTTTTTCAATACATAAATGACATAGAAATAATCCATGAAGGATTTTATTGTTGCTGATTAATAATCCTGCTGTTTCCAGATCATCCTCCGATGAATTGATCCAGTATTCTATCTGTTTTTTGATATCCATTATAAATTGCTAATAGTAAACCAAAAATACAATATTTTGTTTGTCTTAGCATTTATCTGAATTAACAATTCTCAAATAATTGCGTGCTGATCACCCCACCAGCTTCCTGCTCTCCTTCAGCAGCCCGGCCGGAATAGGTTCGGCAAGCCTCCATTCGATACTCATCGGCCTGGCACCATAAGACTTCACAAAGCTCGCAACACCAAGGAAAACATACGACATGGCAACCCCATTCTCATCCAAAAATAGATCAGGCATTCTTTTAAAAAAGGCGCCTCCTCAAATTTGATAAGCGACAATAAATAGTTATCTTTGGCGTTAGTAACGTGAGACAGCATTATGATAATTTCATTTGGTTCTAAGGATACCGAAAAGATCTGGCTTGGAGAAAGGGCCAAAAAGATTCCAATTGAAATTCAACAAATTGGGAGGAGAAAGTTAAGGATGATAAATAATTCCCAGGACCTTAAAGATTTAAAAATTCCTCCTTCAATTCGGTTAGAGAAATTAAAAGGAAAGCTTAAGGACTTTTATAGCATCAGGATAAACGACCAGTGGAGAATTGCATTTAGATGGGAGAATAATAATGCATATGAAGTTGAAATTCTTGATTATCATTGAAAAGACTATTTTACTATGGAAAGATTAGCAAATATCCACCCGGGTGAAGTATTATCAGAGGAATTTTTAAAACCACTTGAAATAACTGCATATAGATTATCAAAAGATACAGAGATACCCCAGACACGAATTTCACAGATAATAAAAGGTAAAAGAAGAATTACAGCAGATACAGCATTGAGATTAAGCTCATATTTTGGTAATTCGGCTAAATTCTGGCTTGGATTGCAAGATGATTACGACATTGAAGAGGAAATTAGAAAAAACGCACCAAAACATGCGGTATAGAGACTGAAAATCATATACAAATAATTAAGGATTACGATTATCAGAATTATATTAACATGGAAGATAATTCACAGGATAAATCAGCGGAAAAAACTCCCAGGCCCATTACTTCAGAG
>SKND01000230.1 GCA_007120695.1 Bacteroidales bacterium
AAGCTTCCCGGAAAAAACACGAACTTTTAATCCTTTTATACTGTTTTATAGGAGCAAATATATTTAACCTTGTCGGGATCATAATGTATAGCACCCCGGCCAAGGAATTATTCACCCAGTTACATGTTGTTTTGTTGCTGAGTTTAGTTTTCTATATTGTAATTGCTTTTTTCCGTATTCTTTACTGGTCGGTCGCAAAACTGATCAAAAGGAGCAAAGCCTGAATAACTGAACCTGAATCCATAGAATAAATTACGAACATTATGTCAGGGGGCATCCTAAGAACTCTCCAAGGGTGTTTTGTGGAGATTAGTGCATGCTGAATATTATTTTTCAGTTCAACCGGTCACCTCCCTGCAGGATTCCCTGCAGGATAATGTTGCAATATTCTTTTACTTCCCCGAAAGGGTAAATATGGAGGAGCTTTTCGTCCTCCGTGTTTGATGTGAATGGTTTTTTCCTTACTTTTATTTGACAAAATAAATAAAGGGAGGTTGGCCCTGGTCATTAAATTCTAAAAATCATTTTAATGAATCACAAATCAAAGTCAAAAACCAGACGCGAGTTTATCGGCGATGCTGCCGCACTCGGACTGGCCGGTGCCATTGGTGCTGGCTATATTTTTTCATCATGCAGTTCCGGAAGGTCCGGGTATGAAGCTCCTGTTTTTTACGACAGGGCTCCTGATGGCCCTCTGCTTAAAGCCGGATTGATCGGTTGTGGTGGCAGGGGAACCGGGGCAGCTTTAAACTTCCTTAATTCAGGGCCTAATCTTCAGATCACGGCAATTGGTGACATCTTTCAGCACCGGATTGATAACTGCCGGAAAACATTAAAAGAACGGGCCGGTATGGATATCCCTGACCAGAACTGTTTTGTTGGCTTCGATGCCTATAAGAGGGTTATTGATTCCGATGTGGATGTAATTTTGCATGTAACACCACAGCATTTCCGGCCTCTCCACTTTGAAGCTGCCGTGCAGGCAAGAAAGCACGTGTTTATCGAAAAACCTGCCGGCGTTGACCCGGTTGGGGTGCGAACTGTTATGGCCGCCGGAAGGATGGCTGAATCGGCCGGTTTGGTGGTGGTGGCGGGGACCAACTTCAGGCATCAGCGTGATTACCTGACTACACACAGCATGGTGAAAAGCGGAGTTATAGGCGATCTTGTTTCGGCTAATGCTTACGATATTCGCGGGAAGATATGGCATGTCAACAGACAGGAGGGATGGAGTGATATGGAGGCCATGCTGAGGGACTGGATGAACTGGTACTGGCTTTCGGGTGGTGATAATGTTGACATCGCTGTCCACCAGATTGATATGGTCAGTATGTATTTTGGTAAGTTTCCTGTTAAGGCTCTTGGAATGGGTGGCAGACACCGGCGCCCTACAGGCGATGTGTATGATTATTACAGCGTAGAGTATGAGTTTGATGATGGCAAAACTTTTGAATGTAAGACCCGTTGTATTGATGGATGTGATAACAAACATGGTTTTTTAATCTTCGGAACGAAAGGTTATACAAATTGCCAGAATAAAATTTGGGACTATGACGATAACCTGATCTGGGAATATGAATATCCCCTTGATGAAGAGGGCAGGCCAACGAACAGGGTTGCAATATCCTCTTATGATGAGGAACACATTAATTTCGTAACAGCTATCCGTAACAATACTCCACTTAATCAGACTGAAAACCTTGCTTCAGCTACTCTTGTTGGTGTTATGGGCAGGGAGTCTGCCATAACCGGCAGAGTTGTGACCTGGGACGATATGATGGCCTCAAACCTCAGAATTGGACCCCTGGAATATGCCATGGGACCTGTTGAAGGCATTGAAGCTGTGCCCCCTGTACCAGGGACCGCGCCTGAGGTTGATAGGGTAAGGGGAGGAGGGTAAGCCGGGCAGGCACAAGACAGCCGTGATAAGTGTAATGACCCTGTCGGGGATGACAGGGGCGGTTTACACGTTTCACATTCCCATCAACCTGTTATATTAATTCTTTGGGAATAATTAAAAATCTTATTTTAAATGAGTGAAGGTAATTTGTTAAACCGCAGAAAATTTATCCAGTCATCTGCTTTTGCTACAGCAGGATTATTTATGGGAGGCAAAGGAAAAGTTTTTCCTGAAGTGGAGCAAAAAAAGAAGACAAAACAACCCCATATCATATTTATTATGACCGATCAGCATCGTGGCGATGCTTTGGGGTGTGCTGGAAATCCCAGTGTAAAAACCCCTAATATAGACTCGATAGCTAATCAGGGGGTTCTTTTTTATAATGGCTACTCCTCTGTACCAAGTTGTACGCCTGCACGAGCGGGGTTACTTACGGGTTTTTCACCCTGGAAACATGGTATGCTTGGCTATGGACGGGTTGCACGCAGGTATAAATATGAAATGCCCCGCATGTTGGGTGATTTGGGTTATTATACATTGGGTATTGGAAAGATGCACTGGTTTCCCCAGAAATCACTTCATGGCTTTAACGGTACTCTGGTTGATGAGAGTGGCCGGGAGGAACAGGATGGTTTTGTCAGTGATTACAGGGACTGGTTTAAATTAAATGCTCCTGGCTTGCATCCTGATGCCACAGGAATTGGCTGGAATGAACACAGGGCAGGCATTTATAAATTAAGAGAAGATGTGCATCCAACCTATTGGACAGGACAAACTGCTGTTGAACTTATCGAAAACTACCAGCTTGATAATCCGCTTTTTTTAAAAGTCAGCTTTGCCCGTCCACATAGTCCCTATGACCCTCCCAAGAGGTATCTGGATATGTACAAAGATGTTGATATCCCGGCTCCTTCTGAAGGAGAGTGGGCTGGCGAATTTGCAGATTTCCCTGAAACACCTAATGCTGCTTTTGGTGATTTTGGTAAAGATCATGCCATAAATTCACGCAGGCACTATTATGCCCTGATCACTTTTATTGATGACCAGGTAGGTTGTATTATTGATGCCCTTAAGAAAAAGGGAATGTACGATGATTCAATAATTTGTTTTACTTCCGATCATGGAGATATGCTCGGGGATCATAATCACTGGCGTAAGACTTATCCATATGAAGGTTCAGCACGAATTCCTTATATAATGAAATGGCCTGAGTGGATGGAAGCAGATGTTGAGCGTGGGTCAATTATGACTCAACCTGTAGAATTAAGAGACTTTTTACCTACTTTTCTTGATGCAGCTGGCGGGGATATCCCAAATGATATGGATGGTCTCTCCTTACTGTCTCTTGTCCGGAATCCCCGGCACAAATGGCGCCAGTATATTGATATGGAGCATGCAACAGCCTATAATGATCATAATTACTGGTGTGCCCTGACTGATGGCAAATTTAAGTATGTCTGGTATTTCAGAACGGGAAAAGAAGAGTTATTTGATTTAATAAATGACAGGGATGAATTGAATAATTTAGCTGCAAAGAGCCAGTCTCAAAGTGAACTTCTGAAATGGAGAAATTGTATGGTCGAGCATTTAAGAGAACGAGGTGAAAGTTTTGTTAAGGGTGATAAACTGGTAACCCGCGAAGAAACATTGCTTTACAGTCCGAATTATCCGGAAGCTGAAGAAATGACTGAGGGTCAGAGAGCAAGTCGCTGGAGAAATATTCATTCGGAAAGCTACACAGTATAATATAAAGCAAATTAGTTAATGTCTCATTCTGTGCAAAAATAAGTTATGGAGCTTATATATTTTGGCACTATTGCTGCTTTTTTTAAAGAAATATTGTATTATGAAAACAAAAACCCTTCTCTTACCTGTTTTTTCAGCTCTATTATTCTTTCAATGCACCCAAAAAGAAGACCATTCTGCCATTGTTTACCGGTTGTGGTACGATAAGCCGGCAAAGGAGTGGGTGGAAGCCCTGCCTGTAGGGAACGGGAGAATGGGCGCGATGGTTTTCGGTGATCCTGTAAAAGAACGTATCCAGCTGAACGAGGATTCATTGTGGCCGGGTGACCCTGACTGGGCAGATAATAATCGGGGTACTCCTGAAGACCTGGAAAACATCCGGAAATTACTTCGTGAAGGCAATCATGTTGAAGCAGATAAAATGCTGGTTGAAAGTTTCTCAAACAAATCGGTAAGATTATCTCATCAAACCCTGGGCGATCTGTCCCTTGCTTTTAAAGGTCATGAAAACTACCGGGAATACAGGAGGTGGCTCAGTCTCGATTCTGCAATGGTTACAACAGTTTTTAATACTGAAGGGGGCAGGGTTACCCAACGGGTATTCACATCCAATCCCGAGAATGTTCTGGTGGTGAACCTTAAAACTGACTCTGCAGAAGGGATAACATGTGATATTGAACTTTCCCGTCCGGAAGATGAAGGTCGTCCGACAATAGAGGTCAACTCTTTTGAGAATGGATTATCCATGGAGGGAATGATAACCCAATATGGTGGTGAGCTAAATTCAGCGCCCAATCCTGTTGATTATGGTGTTAAATTCCAGGGACAGTTGAAAGCTGATGTGGAAGGTGGAAGAGTAATCAGTGAAAATGGCAGGTTGAGGCTGGAAAATGTAAAAGAGGCAACCTTGTTATTTATTGTCAATACCTCATTTTACCATGATGATTATAAAAAAATAAATTCAGAACAATGGAAAAGGTTGGCTTCCAGATCATTCGACCGTATTCTCAATGATCATGTAGAAGATTATAAGGAGTTATATGACAGGGTTGAGTTGGATCTTGGCGGAGATCCGGGAGCTGAATTGTTGCCGGTAGATAAACGGCTGCAGAGTATCAGGGAGGGGAATAATGATCCCGCCCTGGAGGCTATGTTATTTCAGTATGGCAGGTATCTGCTTATATCATCTTCGAGACCGGGTACCAACCCGGCTAATTTGCAGGGTTTATGGAATGAACATATTCATGCTCCATGGAATGCGGATTATCATCTCAACATTAATTTACAAATGAACTACTGGCCTGCGGAGGTAACCAATCTGAGTGAGTGCCACCAGCCAATGTTTGATTTTATTGACAGGCTGGTTGAAAACGGCAAAAAAACAGCCATGGTGCAATATGGATGTGAAGGTGCTGTGGTGCATCATGCAACTGATCTCTGGGCCCCTGCATGGATGAGGGCTGCCCAGCCTTATTGGGGTTCATGGGTTCATGGGGGTGGTTGGATCGCCCAACATCTGTGGACTCACTATGAATTTACCCGGGATAAGGAATTTCTGAAAGAGAGGGCATACCCTGCTATGCGGGAATTTGCTATGTTTTATTCAGACTGGCTGAGTGAAGATCCCAGGGATGGTAAATTAATTTCCTATCCATCAACCTCTCCGGAAAATTCTTTTATTACCCCTGACGGGGAGAGGGCAGCTTCATGCATGGGTGCAGCGATGTCCCAGCAGATAATTGCAGAGTTATTTGATAACTTGATTAAAGCCTCTGAAATAACAGGAATGAATGACGAATTTATTGAATTGGTGAAAGAAAAGCGTGGTAAGCTCAGGCCGGGGACCATAATCGGTCCTGACGGCAGGTTACTGGAATGGGACAGGCCTTATGATGAACCGGAAAAAGGGCACAGGCATATGTCGCACCTTTATGCGTTTCATCCCTCCAATCAGATTACTGCTGAAAAGACACCTGAATTACTTCAGGCAGCAAGAAAATCGATAGATTATCGAGTTGAGCATGGAGGAGGAGGGGGAGTAGGATGGTACAGGGCATGGATGATAAATTTTGCTGCCAGGTTAAAGGACACTGAAATGGTAAGGGAGAATATTGATCAATTTCTTCAGTCATCTTTGGCCAATAATCTGTTTGACCTGGTATTTCCGCTGAGTCCTCCCTTTCAGATTGACGGCAATTTTGGTTACACTGCTGGTATTGCAGAAGTACTGATTCAGAGTCATCAGGGTTTTATTGAATTACTTCCTGCTTTGCCAAAGGAATGGAGTGAGGGCAAGGTAAAGGGGCTCCGCGCCCGGGGAGGATTTGAAGTGGATATGGAATGGGAAGAGGGAGATCTGGTTAATGCCCTTGTTACCTCACTTGCCGGTGAAAAAGGATTATTAAGATACCGGGGAAGGGATATTCTCCTTGACCTAAAAAAGGGAGAATCACGATCGGTTGTCTTTGGTGGTGGGTTATAGAATTCCGTTATCTTGAATGGTTTTTCCACAATGATTACCGGCGCTGGATATGATAAAGCTTTTTTCGATCCGGGAATGTTTTTACCAGGGATTCCTCCCGCAAGGGCAAAGGAGTTATACGGTAGTTATGATCCCGAAAGGAAGTTTGGGCTTCATTGCCTGGTGAAAGTATTATTAGCTTGTTATAAATCTCAATAAATTTTTATAAATTGTTCATGATGAGAAAACATTTTATCGTATTAGCAATATGGTTGTTTGCAATAAAGTCTTTTGCACAAACTTAAATTCCCATTCCTACGCAAGCCCAGTTAGACTGGCAAAACGCCGAATTGGTGGCGGTTTTTCATTACGACTTGCATGTTTTTGATGGAGAAAATTACAACCAGAGTGAAAACAGGATTACCCCAATTCATGATTACAATATTTTTAATCCGAAAAAACTGGATACCGATCAGTGGATAAAAGCAATTAAAGATGCCGGGTTTGAAATTGCTATCATAACGGCCACCCATGAAACAGGTTTTGCTTTGTATCAAAGCGACGTAAACCCTTATAGTCTGAAAGCTTTAAAATGGCGGGATGGGGAAGGGGATATTGTAAAGGATTTTGTGGAATCATGTCGTAAATATGGTGTGAAACCGGGAATATATATTGGTATTCGCTGGAATTCTTTTTTCGGCATCCACGATTTTTTTGTGAACGGCAGCAATCAATTTGCAGAAAACCGTCAGCAATATTATAACCGTATGTGTGAGGGAATGGTGGAAGAGCTCATGTCGCGTTATGGTGATCTGGCCATTGTGTGGTTCGATGGTGGCGCCCACGGACCGGAGATGGGTGGGCCCAATGTACTTCCTATATTTGAAAAGTACCAATCAAATTGCATTTTTTACCACAACTCACAACGTGCCGATATTCGCTGGGGCGGTAGCGAAACTGGCACTGTCCCCTATCCATCATGGGGAACTTATCCGTTCCCATATTCACACTCAACTAATCAGGAAGTAGTTTTCGCAAATGATTTTCAGTTATTAAAAGAAGGTGACCCGGATGGTAAGTACTACATGCCGGCCATGAGCGATGCCCCATTGAGAGGATATGGCGGGCACGACTGGTTTTGGGAACCCGACCGCGAACATACCATCTATCCTCTTAAAAATTTGATGGATATGTACTACAAATCAGTGGGGCATAACACTTCGCTGATCCTTGGACTGACACCGGATCCTGACGGACTGATGCCTGAACCCGATGTGAAACGACTGAAAGAGTGGGGCGATGAAATAAAGCGAAGGTTTTCAAATCCACTGGCAAAAGTATCAGACAATGATAATCAACTTAAAATAAACTTAAAAGATAATCAAAAAATAAATCACATCATTCTTCAGGAAGATATTGCCAAAGGAGAACGCGTCAGGGAGTTTGCTCTTGAAGGAAAAACATCTGATGGCTGGCAAACAATTTTTGAAGGTTCATGCATAGGCCATAAATTTATTCATCGTTTTGATGACATGGAAGTTTCTTCGGTTCGGTTAAATATTACTGAATCAAAAGGAGAGCCTCATATTAAAAACTTTCAAGTTTTCAATGTTGATTAAAATGCAATTATGAAGATATTTTTATTGATGTTTTGCTTGGTTTTTTTTGTTGCGGTTTCTTTCTCACAGAAAAAGAAAGAAATCGATGTATATTTAATTGGAGGCCAGTCAAACGCAACCGGTCAGGGATACATGAAAAATATTCCATCTGATTTTGAAATAAATAAATCAGTACAGTTTTTCTATTCTCAACAATTAGGAGGTGGCGGTTCTGCCCTGGAATGGGGGCCTCTGTGCCAGGCATCAGAAACTCCGGACAAGTTTGGAGTCGAATTGAGTATGGGAACAACGCTTAAGAAAATTAATCCGGATAGAGAAATTGCATTAATAAAACATGCTTTGTCTGGCTCTAACTTATATAATCAATGGGCTCCCGGAAAGAATAAAAATGATACAGAGAACTTTGGACCCGAATTTATAAAGTTTATTCACACAGTTGAAAATGGACTAAAGGAACTGGAGGCTAAAGGATTTGAACCGAAGATTAAGGCCATGGTCTGGCAGCAAGGCGAAGGCGATGCCCGTGATATTGCGGGAATGGAACATTCCATAAATTATGGTGCAAATTTAAACCATTTTATAAAAAGAATACGAGAGCAGTTGAATACACCGAAAATGTTGTTTGTTTATGGTTATGTAATTCCAGTGCCGCTGGAAAGATTTACCGGTCGGGAAGAGGTTCGTGAAGCACAAAAAAATATTGACCAAGATTCTGGTCATAAATTGGCATTAAAAAGAGCTTTTGTAGTTGAAACAGACGATTTACCTCTGCGCTGCGATGAACCAGATTCTCCCTACCCGGATGACAAAGTTCATTTTAATACTTTTGGAATTTTAGAGTTGGGAGAACGTTTTGCAAACAAAATTAATCAGGAATTACAATGAGAATAAATTCTATAATAATTGTCGCTGCGTTTTTAATTATTTTTTTATTTCTCTTATTTTTTTAATCCACCCATAAAGAAGATCATTCTGCAATGGTTACAACAGTTTTTAATACTGAAGGGGGAATCGTGGCGTGAGGTTGCATCAGGAAAAAGGGTTCCGTGGCGGGATGCTGTCTATTATAAACATGCGGGACGATTCTCTTTGGTTGGAATACGGCAATGACGGATATTTACTTTTATTAATTTTTTATTATAGATAAAACTTTGGTATATTATGAAAAAATCAACAATCTTGCTACCGGCTACTTTCCTGATTTTTGGGTCATGTCAGAATCAGCAAATGAAAGAAGCAGAACCTTCAAAACCCAACATTCTTTTCATCTATGCCGATGACCTGGGTTACCATGATTTAAGTATTATGGGTAGTGATTATTACGAAACACCCAATATCGACCGGATTGCCGCCGAAGGAATTATTTTCACTAATGGTTATGCAAATTGCCAGGTTTGCAGCCCTTCAAGGGCCAGCATTATGTCGGGGAAATTTCCTCCGCGTCATGGGATTACTGACTGGATAGGAGCCAGGACCGGTGAAGATTGGCGGCAGGCAGGCAGGTTTACCAAACTCTTGCCTCCTGAATATATACCCCACCTTCCTCATGAATACACAACCATGCCTGAGGCTTTGAAGGAAGAAGGCTATAAAACTTTTTTTGCTGGTAAATGGCATTTGGGAAGTAAAGGGTCATGGCCCGAAGATCACGGATTTGATATTAACAAGGGGGGATGGGAGAGAGGTAGTCCCATCGGTGGTTTTTATGCTCCCTGGGAAAACCCGAACCTTGACTACCATTACGAGGGAGAAAGCCTTACTATGCGCCTGGCCAAAGAGACTGTGGAGTTTATGGAAGAGAACAGAGACACTGCTTTTTTTGCCTTTCTTTCATTTTATGCAGTGCATTCTCCTTTGCAGACAACACAGGAGAAATGGTCTAAATACCGTCAAAAAGCTGAAGAGATGGGCATTGCTGAAACCGGGTTTAAGATGGGGCACTTTCTGCCCATCCGTCAGGTGCAGGATAACCCGGTTTATGCGGGTCTTTTGGAAACCATGGACGACGCCATAGGGTTGGTACTCGATAATCTGGATGCGATGGGTCTGGCAGAAAACACCATAGTCATTTTTACCTCCGATAACGGGGGCGTGTCTGCCGGCGATGCTTTCGCTACCTCTAACCTGCCACTAAGTGGCGGCAAAGGCTATCAGTTTGAGGGTGGCATCCGGGTTCCTTACTTTATAAGAATTCCATGGCTTGACATTGCCGGAAAAGAATCCGATGTTCCTGTTACCGGAGCTGATTTTTACCCTACCTTTCTGGAACTGGTTGGAGCAGATTTGAAGCCTGAAGAGCACAACGACGGGGTAAGCCTGGTTCCTGCACTTACAGGGGGGACAATTGAAAAACGTCCGCTTATCTGGCACTACCCGCATTATGGTAACCAGGGTGGCCAGCCATCATCCATTATACGTTTGGGTGAATGGAAGCTTATTCATTATTATGAGGATGGAAGGGAGGAGCTTTACAACCTGAAAACCAATTTTGAAGAAACCACCGATCTTGCAGGATCCAACCCGGAACTGGTCAATGAGCTAAGTGAAAGGCTTTTTACATATTTACACGATGTAGGCGCTCGTTTCCCGGTACACGACCCTGAATACGATGAAGAGCTGGAGAGGAAGCATCTTGAACAAGTTATCAACGAACGCTGGCCGCGACTGGAAAGACAACGGCTCGAATTTCTTTCAGAGGACTTCGATCCTGGAAATAACTGGTGGGGAAGCCAACTCGCAAAATAAACAGAAGTACTATTAAGAATACACTCATTGTAAAACTTTACAGCTATGAAACAACTTGTTTATCCGTTAATTGCAGCAGGATTGGTCAGTTCTTGTGGCCAGCAGGCTGCCAAATATGATGACAAAGATCTGCCCAACATTCTTGTGATCTACACTGATGATGTG
>SKND01000268.1 GCA_007120695.1 Bacteroidales bacterium
AAGCCATGACGGCAAAACACCCGGCTCATGCGGTGGGGGTATAAGGTATGATTCTCCGGTTACCTTTTTGTCTTCGGTTGTAAAAACTGCAAATTTTTCGCAATGACCGAAATGCTGGCATAAACAATTATTACTTACCGGTATGGCTATAATTTGTCCCATATTAACTTATCATTTATAATTTATGTTTTTCAACAATTTTAATTTGAAGCAAATCATACTCCGTGTGATTTTACAGGAACAGATTTACCATGAACATAAAATCTTTAGTGGTTGATTAATACCACGGATCAGATCTTACTGAAAAATCATTCACTGTCTTTCTCCAGTTCACCAAGTCTATTTTCAATATCTTTCTGGGAACTCTTAAGATATTCGGCCTGGGATTTCAGCATATTTATCTCTTCATCTTTTGTTCTAGAATGCGCCCAGGGAAAGCCCGTAAAGAAGCCTGCAAAGCCACTGCCATAATTCCTTCCCCTGCCGGATCCCCGGCCCCTGCCCCTTCCAAAACGAAATCCTCGACCCATACCACCTCCGAATCCTTTTACATGGCCCGGTGTATCATTTCCCTTGCAAAAACCTGATGATCTTCCGGTCATGGGACCTTGTCCCACTGGCCCGGTGCGGTCTCCTGATGGCATAATAATTAATTTTTAAGGTTCAACATATTCATTACTTTGTTCTACATGTCAAAAACTTTTGCCCATTAAATATTCTCTTAATTGAAATTCTAACTTATATCAAATTCAACATTTCAAATATAAAATCATAATTTCCAATTCATCCCGGCTGCAAGACCGCCGGGAGTTCTGGATGTCATTAAATATCTTTCTGTGAGTACAGGTTAATGATGCTCTCAACTGTTTGTCCTGCATCAACAGGATTTATTTTTATATTTAATCTATTCAGCACCCCCTCGGCTTTCGGACCGACCTCAACAGCACAGATCAAATCAACCCCGTTATTAGCGATGAACTCCGCCGCCTGTAAACCCACACCACCCGGAGCATCTTTAATGTCATTCCTTTTAAAAATTTGGTTTCCTGTTTGTGTATTGTAGAAACAAAAGAAGGAACAACGTCCAAAACGTTCATCAATTAATGCATCGATTTTATCTGCCGATGCCGGTATAGCGATGACCATATCATTAATTATTTTGATTTATGGTACAAAGATAAAAACTTAAATGAACTTATGTTCACTTAAGATTGTTTTTTTATTAACTATTCGATATTTTTTTTAGAATATGAGATCAGTAAGTAATTTTTTTACTTAAAACTCAAATACTTTACCAGTAATAACCTGCTCCACATCAAAGGTTTTAAGAAATAATGACAAAACAGGCTGAGCAGTGCAATGTGATGGATATACATGCTGAATATTGTTGTATTTCAGGTAATGGATAGTTTCTCTGGTTTGCCGGTCAATCTCTTTGAGATGAAATCCTCCCATAATGCAATAAATCGTATTTGCACCGGTAATTTTCTTCATATGTTCCAGGGTATTTACAATTCCTGAATGGCCACATCCGGTAACAACAAACAGACCCTCCTTAAGCAGGAACCCTGCTGCACTGTCATCCATTACAAAATCAGGAGTGCCATTTTCAAAAACAAAGGGAGTGGTTTGTGATTCAAAATTGGTTATCCGGGGTATTTCTCCTGAAAAGAATATACTATCACTTATTTTATAAGGTTTTTCAGCAAGAATAAGATTGAATCTTTTGGAAATTTCATCTTTTGTGTTTTTCAATCCTATGTATAAATTATCCTTTTTCCTGTACCTTTTCACAAAACAACCAGGGTGACAGAGAAGAGATCCTCCGCTAAGATGCTCAAGCCCGTTCCCATGATCAAAATGACCGTGGCTTAGTATAATCATATCAATATCTGCAATATCAACACCTATTGCAGAGGCATTTTTTAAAAACAGATCGCTCTGGCCGGTATCAAATAACAATTTTTTCCCATCATGTTCAATCATGTAGGATAAACCATGTTCAGCCGTAGTATGACTTCCCGGAAAATTATCTGTTAATATTGTAATGGTCATAACTTACGGCGTTTACCCATACCCCTGCCAGGTAATTTTTTACAATCCGGATGCATATTCCCAAATATAATTGATTATTACAAACTTATAAGCCCGGCAAAATCATTAGTAGACTCTAATAATACAAATATAAGAAAAAATATTTTGTAATGAACATTTGTTCATATAATTTTGCTATGTCTGTTATTTAGACTTAATAATGTCACAACATATAGCAAGACACCTATTTTATATGGGATTGTGGCGGTAATATGTTTGAAGAAATTTAGAATAATTAAAAATAAATCCTATAATACTATGAAACAATATGATGTAATAATAATTGGAGGAGGTCCTGCTGCAATTGTAACAGGAATAACCATTAAGAAGTTTTTCACCGGAAAAACCGTACTAATGATAAAAGAGGAATCTGAAGGGCTTGTTCCTTGAGGGATTCCATATATTTTTCACCAATTAAGCAATGATGTTGATAAAAATAAAATGGGTCCTAAACCTTTTATTGATCTGGGTGGAGAGGTTATTGTCAATGCTGCAGTAAAAGTCGATAAATCAAGCAAACTAATAACTGTTAAAACAGGAGAACAATTTGGCTATGATAAACTGGTTTTTGCAACAGGCTCCGTACCGGTTATTCCCAAATTTATACCTGGACATGAACTTCAGAATGTTTTCTACATAAAAAAAAGCTATCCTTATATACATAATCTTACATCCAAAATTGCAGCATTAAGGAATATTGTTGTCGTGGGTGGAGGTTTTATCGATGCCGATGCTGTAATCCTTGCGATAGGTTATCTCGCCAACTCCAGACTGGCGAAGGAAACAGGACTGGAACTTAACAGGTATGGAGATATTCATGTAGATAATTACGGACGCACGACGGTAAAAGATATAAGTGCCGTTGGTGATTGTGCCCAGACATTTGGTTTTCTCACCGGGCGGAGCGATAATATAAAGCTTGCTTCAACGGCAACTGCCGAAGCTAGGACACTGGGGCATAATATTTTTGGCATCAGAATTAAAAAATGTATTAGCGCGACCCTGGGAGTTTTCTCAACTGAGGTTAACGGGCTGGCCATGGCCGGGGCAGGTGCAAATGAAAGCAGCGCAGAAGAAGCAAATGTTGAGTTCATCTCAGCAAAATTCAGTTCGCCTGACAGGCATCCGGGAACGTTAAAGGGAACATCAAATTTAACTGTAAAACTTTATGCATCACCTCTGGATGGAAGTATTCTGGGAGGTGAGGCCTGGGGAGGGAAATCTGTCGGAGAGATAATCAATATAATCAGTATGGCAATTCAAAAATCCATTACTGTTTATGAGCTGGTATCATTTCAAATCGGCACACACCCCTTATTAACATCTTCTCCGGTAAATAATCCAATAATAAGGGCCGCAGAGGAGATTATCCATAAAATCATGCACAATCAAAAGGCCAGAAGCCATGGAACAGAACCCAAACAGCTTGCTGATAAGGAGTTTTAACGATAGACCGGGGCGGTTAAGGTGATGGTACGGGTTTAAAATTATAGGTTTTCCGGCAACTATTGCCAGGAATATTTACTGAAATTACTTTTTTTCTTTGTCTGTTTTTTCCTGATACAACCTGTGATGATAAGAACCTTCCTTGAACATTATTCTCCCCCAATCAGGACATTTGTTTTCCCTGCACGGGACGCCACGCTCATGTGCTATTCTGATATTGCATTGCACACAAATACAGAATTCGTTTTCTTTATATTTATTATGCATTATCCGGGTCATTTAATTGTGTTATATCATCTGAATCACATTTCCTGCAATGTTTTGCAGGTTTCATAGTAATCATGGTCTCATGACAATTATAGCACCTGTACCAGAAGTCATCAGTTACAAAAGTTCCTCCCTGTATAATAATGGCCTTACCTTCAATAAAAGCTTTTGCGACATTCTTTCGCGCTTTGTCATATACCCGTGTAAAAGTAGGCCGGGAAATATCCATTTTTTTTGCAGCTTCTTCCTGTGTGAGGTTTTCATAATCTGCCAGTCTGATAGCCTCATATTCTTCATAAAGCAAAACCACAGGTTCAAGCTCTCGCATGGGTATTCCGAAAGGCTTGAAGCCTTCCATCGTGGGAGGCATTTTTACCTTTCTGTGTCTTCTTCGGTTCGGCATTATTTTGTGAAGAATAATAGTAATAATATTATAACTTTATGTTAAACAAAAATAACACATTTATGACAAATTGTGCCGGTTGCAAAAACCCTGGTTGTTATACAGGAGATGATTGTACAAAAGGTCAAGACTTTAGTTCCTATATTAATCTTTCAAAAAAAGAATATAATAAGGCAGTGAATAAAAATATTTTAGAAGTCTCTGCACGTATTGAAGGAGAGCATTATATGGAATGGACAAGACTTGAGGAGATTATCAGCTTTGCTGAACAAATGGGATACACCAGGATAGGCATAAGTCACTGCATAGGATTAACAAACGAGGCTAAACACCTCTTAGAAGCACTTGAGAGAAAATTCACTGTTCATTCCATATGCTGCAAATTTTCAGGAATTGATAAAAAAGATTTTAATCTGACACAAATAAATTGTAATAGATACGAAGCAACATGCAATCCTATTGGGCAGGCTATGGTACTCAATGATTTAAAAACTGATCTGAACATTATCGTGGGACTGTGTATCGGACACGATATACTTTTTACCAAATATTCTGATGCACCGGTAACAACATTTATTGTAAAAGACAGGGTTACCGGGCATAATCCTGCAGCCACGCTTTATTCAAATTATTATCATAAGAAATTTATTAACAAATAACATTGACTCTGCCCTTAATGCCTTTTACCATCCGGATGGCTCAGAATATGCTTTGCTTGACGGTAGCTCCGTGCTTCGCACTCCCGGGCCCGTTACCATAAATAATTATGCTTTACATACTACATCCCCGATTGCACTGTAATTTTTGGTTTGTATAATAACAGTAAACTTTAAAATACCAGATAATGTTGATCTTGACGATAAGGATAACAAGGATAGGAATTATTGGTATTTTTATATTCTCCTTACACGGAAAAATATTCAGGGATTCCAAAAAAAATTAACGCAAAGTGTCAAGCAGGAAGGAAATATGGACAAGAACAGCATTGTTGTTATTACGGGTGCAAATTCAGGAATAGGGAAAGCCACTTCCATTGAACTTGCCCGGACGGGGGCACACATAATTATGGCTTGTCGAAGCAAGGAGCGCGGAGAAGAGGCGCTTCAGGATGTAAGAGATTTAAGTGGAAATAATTCAGTGGAACTTATGATCTGTGATTTAGGTTCTTTAAAAAGCATAAGGGATTTTTGTTCCGGTTTTAAGAAAAAGTATAAACAGCTTGATGTGCTTATTAATAATGCAGGCGTCATTCTGCCTGGATATCATCAAACAGCCGATGGATTTGAACTCCAATTTGGCGTTAATCACCTTGGTCACTTTTTCCTTACTAATGAGCTGATGGACGTTCTTATTGCAAGTGCGCCTGCCAGAGTTATCAATGTTGCCTCAGGTGCACATAAATCAGGCAAGATATATTTTGAAGATATAAATCTTGAGAAAAAATATAAATTTTGGCGGGCCTATTCACAATCCAAGCTGGCAAATATTCTATTTACTTATGAGTTGGCAGAAAGGCTGAAAGGTACAGGTGTTACTGCAAATTGTTTTCACCCCGGTGCAGTTGCAACCAGAATGGGCATTAACAGAGATACTGGCTTTGGCACATTTATTACCCGCCTGTTAAAACCTTTTTTCCAGACTTCAAAACAGGGGGCAGAAACAGCAATATATCTTGCAACTTCCAATGATATTGAAGGAGTAACGGGGAAATATTTTTATAAAAAAAGACCGGTACAGTCTTCAAAAAGCTCATACGACAGGGCCACTGCAAAGAAACTCTGGGAGCTGAGTGAAAAAATGGTTGACCAAGAAGGTTTGAGTTAGGTAGTGAACTCAAACGTCAAAATTTTGGCTTGGCTTACAGGTATTCCCCTTTCGGGGAAGCCGGGCCAACTCAAATTGCAATGAATCTATTCTCTATGATCTTTGGTATTTAAATCTAATCTATACCAAAACTATAAATTCTGGCGAATATTTACACACTACTACCTATTTTTCCTAAATAAATATTATTTATACCTATTTTTCACAACTTATACCTAATTTTAATAAATTTACACTACCTATATTTCATAACACACCATGGGAAATACCCCTTTTTCAAAAGAAATACTCCATTTTCACGGAAGGACTGCTCCTGAGACCGGTTTTTTAACTGGTTACGGTGCGGTCATCCAACACTTCAATTTGGAAGTACCGGTTCCTGATACCCTGGCCTTGATAATTCAAAAGAATAAAAACTATAGCAGACCGGGTTGGATAGTATTTGGTCCGAAATATCAGCCTTCGGATACATTAACCGGACATTTAGTCTTTGCATTAAAATACGAAGGTGTTAACCTGCTGTTTTTTAAAAAGCTCTTTGAAAAGTTAGATCAATCAGATGTTGTAAAAATCATATTGTCCGAATATTCCGGACAATATATACGAAAAATCTGGTTTCTTTATGAGTGGTTGATGCAGGAGAAACTGCCAATTGCTGATCTTACCTTTAAAAATTTCGTTCCGCTTTTAGATGAGAAATTACAATATGCAAATAATGTCAGTATTAATTCATCAAGACACAGAATTCGTAATAATCTTCCTGGCACAATTAACTTCTGCCCATTAATACGCAGGACGAAGAAATTGGAGGAATATATTTTAAAAAACTTATCGGAAAAAACTACTAAAGTAATTAGTGGGGTTCATAAGGATATTTTATTACGAACTTCTGCATTCCTTTTGCTAAAAGACTCTAAGGCTTCCTTTACAATAGAAGGTGAAAAACCTACTCAAAACAGGGCATTGAGATGGGGAAAAGCTATTGGACAGGCAGGTAGCAAACCCTTGTCAAAAGATGAATTACTTCGTCTGCAACAAATAGTGATAGAAAATAGCCGCTTTGTGGATATGGGGTTTAGAAAGAAAGGCGGATTCGTTGGTGAACATGATCGAACTACGGGTGAACCAATACCAGAACATATATCAGCGCGGTGGCAAGATTTAAATACTCTGATGGATGGAATGCTTGAGACCAATAAGTTATTGGAAGAAATTAAATTCCATCCTGTTCTGAGTGGTGTGAAAATTGCATTTGGATTTGTATTTATTCATCCATTTGAAGATGGTAACGGCAGAATTCACCGATACCTGATTAACCATGTTCTGGCAAAAATGAAATTCACACCACAAGGAATAATATTTCCTGTTTCCTCTGCAATTTTGGAACGGATCGACGATTACCGGCAGGTACTCGAATCTTATTCTCAACCCCTGCTTGATTTTATAAAGTGGAAGAAAACCCCGGAAAATAATGTTGATGTTCTGAATGAGACTATTGATTATTATCGATACTTTGACGCAACAAATCATGCTGAATTCATTTTTGAATGTATCGAATCAACAATTGATACAATCATTCCCCAGGAGGTAAATTATCTGCGGAAGTATGACTCTATGAAAGCCTGGCTTGATGACAAATTTGAAATGCCTGATAATTTGGTAGCATTACTAATCAGGTTTCTTGAACAAAACAAAGGCATATTATCAAAAAGGGCAAGAACAAAAGAATTTGAAGCACTCTCCGATTCAGAGATTGAAGAAATTGAGAACAAATTCATCTCAATATTCCAGGAGTAGATTTGTTTCTTTAACCCACATTGCAACTATCCATCCATAATGTACTGATTAACTGTCCTGTCACTTTTTAAAAATTCTCCAGTGTGCCACACGGATTTTTTTCGAGGTAATGGTATTGGTTTAAATTTTAGAAACTTAATCCGCGAAAGCAGGAAATTATTATATCTTTGGTAACAGCCAGGGAGCCAGGGAGCCAGGGATAAGAGAAAAAATGTCGCAAAATTTCAAGATTTCCAAAATGATCATTAACTAACTTTTTAATAATGAATAAATTAATACCTTTTTTATTTTTTATTGTCTTTTTATCAGCCTGCAGAGCTAATGATGAAAATAAAGTTTTGCAAGAAGTAGCCTTTAAAGATGGAGTATTGACAGAAATACATATCGAAAAAATATCACCTGAAATTCAGCAAATTAAGTTGTCGGAACTACTTGAGGAGTTTCGGTTTATTCCGTTGGAAACAAATGAGAAATGCCTGATTTCAAATACCAAAATTCATTTCTCAGAAGATTTTATTCTGGTAGGAACCCAGAATTTTCCCGGAACTGCAAGGCTCTACCGGTTTGATAACAACGGTAATTTTATTGATGAAATTGGAACAGCAGGCCGGGGGCCGGGAGAAAACGAAGGAGAATCAATCGAAGTAATTCATTATTGTGAAGAGGATAATACGATCTTGGCAAAATGGACAGGCCGGAATGATAATCCTCAACTATATCATAATAGCGGTAAATTATTATTTGAGATTCAGAAGCCGGAAAATCTGCCATGGCATCATTTTAGGGATATTTACAGTTGGGATGATTCTATCTGGTTTAGTTCAGGATCAATCGCGGGGCCAAATATCATGTCATTCAGAGATTCAGTTGCTTTAATTTTTTATAATAAAGATGGTGAAATCTTAAGAAAAATTCCACGTAAGTCCTATCCCCCTGATAGAGGATATTCTCCAGTCGGGTGGAACTCCTCTGTTTACAGGTACGATAATCAATGGAGATTATATATGCATGGCAATGATACGGTTTTTAATTTAGCAGATATGAATTTAATACCTTATGCGGTGTTAGTTTCTGGTACCGATGCCTATCCATACAATCAATCAATTACCCCTGAACAATTAATCGGCAAATATTATCTTAATATACTGGCAGAGACTCCAAATAACTGGTTTATTAATAAAACAACTACTAATGAAGCGAATGTTCGTGAGTTTGCACCGGGACAATGGGGCGGCCAATATAGCGGTGAAAGTCAGTTAATAATCGTTGATAAAAAAAGTATGGATGCAATCACAGTACAGTTAACTGATGATATTTTTAATTTTATCCCCGAGGAATATTTAAGTATGGGTCTGTTGGAGTGGCAGGATAACAGAGTCTATTTTGCTCTGCCACCATACTTACTCAAAGATTTAATCGAAGATATAAATATCAATAATATTACAAATGAAACAGCTAAAAGGGTTATTGAAAAAATTAAGTATATCCCTGTGGATGATAATCCGGTAGTATTTTATTTTGCTTTAAAGGAGGGATTTGAAATACCCGTTAGATAAAACTTTGGTTAACGGTTGGTCATAAAGCATTTGGGTCAGTGGTTACAGGTTTTTTATTTTCAAGGATAAATGATTTTATATGGAGCTTAACATAAAAATAATAGGGTACGTCCGAAATGATTTCGAAATGGCTGAACGCGATCAGGCTGACAGTATCATGCGATCGGTATCTACCATTGAAGTGCTGGAGGAATTCGCTGACGGGCTCTACAAAATCGAAAATTACCGGGAGCTGAATATACTTTTCTACTTCGACAGGTCACAAGATTACGATCTGCAGACTACGACCCGTTCGGGAGACTTCCGCGGTGTATTCGCGTGCTGCTCGCCACGGCGCCCGAGTCCCGTCGGCCTCACACGGGTAGTCCTGCTGGAACGGAAGAGCAACATCCTTAAAGTGACCGGAATCGACGCACTTAACAACACCCCTGTCATCGACATCAAACCGATAATATCACCCGAATAAATAACCAATATAATCTCATGCAAGCTGGTGGCAGTCCCGGACAATGAAATTCCGGCGGGATTACTGTCCTTGAGCAGTTACATCCACTTTTTCGATCGAAGGCCTTCATAATAATTAAAGCCATCAAAATACAGCTAATACGGTTTTTTTGTTTTTCATAATATAAAAAAGCCCTCTTTGATCGGCTGATAATGCCGCTGTCATGTACTCATTATTTGGTTTCTGCAAGGCGGCCGGAGTCAACCCCAGGAAGTGGTTAACCGATGTGCTGACCAGGATACCTGAATATAATAATGATTACAACCTGGATCTGGCAGATTTATTACCCCATAACTGGAAAGCATCACCATTCCATCACCAATTAAAGATCAGCGACTGGTGCTGGAAGCCATCTTTTTCATTTGCTTAAGATTTTAAAGTATGCTACTTCCCAGGCATACTCTTTAGGTAAAGATCTCTTTGTGGGAAAGGAATTTCAATATTATTATCTCTGAACGCTTTATTTATTTTATATCTAAGTTCACTTTTTGTATTTTCAACAATAAATGCCTCATCTTTCCAAAAATACAGTTGAAAATCAAGACTTGATTCTCCAAAATCGACAAACCGTACGAATGGCCCGGGGTCATTCATAACCATAGGATGCTCTGTGGCGCAATGAAGCAGTACGCGGGTCACCAGATCAACATCGCTGCCATATTTAACTCCTACATTAACATGAAATCGGGTCTTGTCTTCAACATGTGACCAA
>SKND01000158.1 GCA_007120695.1 Bacteroidales bacterium
CATTAATGGTATTGTAATCAAACTGCCTGAAGTTTTTAGGAAGCGAAAGCTTCCATTTACTGTTGACAGCTCCGGCTCCTTCGAAGGGCATATACCGTTCACCCATAAAATTAAGCTCAAAAACCCCCGCATCATTTTGAGCTGTACTAGTGGCAATAGTTTTAGTTCGGGATGCAGGCACTGATTTTAGTTCATCCGATCCTGATTTGGGCTCCATCCTGATCTGGCTGCCTGTCATGGTAAGGGTCGCACTTACATTTGTATACGGCCCGGTTACCGAGGGTATGGTCAGGCGGACTGACCGTATCTTTCTCCTGTATTGACCCGGATAAAACAGATCATAAAATAATTCAGATATTTCAAAGGTGCACTCTCCCTTCTGCTTTAACATCAACAATGCTGCAGGATCGATCTGAGTAAGCGAAAATGCCTGATCTATTTCAAATTCCCGGTAGTTTGTTTCGATGTAACTTTTTTCCATCGCCAGCAGTGACATTAGAAGTTTTTCTCCTGCAAGCAACCCTGATTTGTTGCTTTCCCAGTAACCGGGCTGGATAAATATGGTATTGTCATCCGGGCGCTCAAAATGGTAAGCATTTTGTGCAAGCTGGGATATTTCAAGCGCCATTATATAGGATTGCCGGTATACTTTCCGCAACTCCGACGATAACCATGTATACAATCCCAAACCAGTCAGTTTGTTCCTGAAGTAATCGTAAACTTCAGAGGCCTGCTCCATTTCAACTTTGTGAATCTCAAGACTGCGCTCAGCAACAGCCAGCCGAATTTCAGCAGCAATTCTATCTCTTTCCAATAATCTTATTTCTTTTTTAGCTATCTCTTTTTGATAGTTCCACTCTTCCTCCCTCCTTTTAAAAGAACCCATGGTAGATGCCATCCCGGCAGACATGCTTAATCCTGTGGTTACATCCCGTAATACCTGTGCAGCAGCTTGTACTTTCCCACCCATTTTTTTACCTCCATGAACTAAAACCGCATGAGGCCCAAAACCGGAAACGCCAGCTTGTTTATCAGGCAGAATTTCAAGCAGAGGAGCGAGTGCAGATAGGGATGTTGCAGTGGTATGAGACACTAATGCAGTCCCGGCAATGACTTGGGACGTTGCTTCCCAGACATTCATAAATTCCTTGCTGTCAAAATAATTAAGCTTGTATTCAAGCAACTCTTTACGTATATCAATGCTTGACAGTGCCTCTCTGGCGATATTGACCTGCTGTTCCCTGATATTTGTCGTTAGTTTCTGAATGTTTTGAAGTTGCAAGGAACGCAACAGCTGCAACTCTTCTGTATCCTTTTTTTCAAAAGCCGAAAGCAGTGCATTACCAAAGGACTTCACAACACTGCAATAATCACGGGCTTTGCCAAGCAGAAATGAAAATCTGTAAGTTGGTATTTCAGTGGTATGCAAATCCATTACATCGCTTATAGTAAGGCCGGCTGCCCTGGCCCTGACTAACAAAGCAGGATCAATTGGAGGCTGGAAAAGAGCAAGTGCTCTTTTAATTCCATCAATATCCATACAGTTACGGATTTTGTAGAGCCTGTCTGACAGCCGGTCCCAGTAATCAAGAAGATCCTTATTACGCGGTACGCAAAAAACGGGATACTCCATCCTCAAAGGTACCAGACGGGTTGCAGAATCTGGGTCAGTAAGAGACTTTAAATGAACCGGATCGATAATGGCCATGTTCTCATCAGCGTCAGCGAAATTCAAGATTTCACTGTTAGAGTTAGTGAGATTGATTATCCGGTTTGGAGTCCTGCCCCAGCTAATATATCCGTTTGACGGCAAAACAAGGTTTTCCAGGGTAACTATAAACTCATCTGCTATATCCAGACCTTCATAGGTAATAATGTTTTCAGCAGGCATTTTACAGGCACCCGCTTCTGGTGGACGTTTACCAAGAATATTGGCAGCCATTACATAAACCAGCGTGGCTTCGCCTATTGATTCCCGGCTGTCAATCCTGAACAAGTAATCTCCCCAGTTGATCAGATTATTGATATAAGCCATAACTATAGCTTTCTGGTAGGCGGAGATCCTGGTTCCGGCTATGGCATGAGGATTGAACGGATCTGAGCGATATATCTGATAAGCCGGATTATTGGCATCAAAAATCTCACTGAGCTTTGTAATTCCTTTGCCATGAAACTCACGGAAACGCCAGTTCCTGTCTTTCGGGAAGTGAATCTGGTCTTTTTCATTTGCAAAGGGAACTTCATCAGCTGTTGGATTGAAGATATACCTGTACCAGGATTCAGCTTCTTTGAATTTTCCTTCAGATGAGAGTTTTTCAGCTATTAAAAACGGAGCATGAAAGAAGATCTCCCAAATATACTCGTGGTAGGAATGACCGGCAGGAGACAATTCCCCGATTGGGATAGTTCTTGAATTGCGAATATCATCTATTTGTGACAATACTGGAGTCACTGTTAAGTTCTCTTTCAGTTCAATCTGGGTTTCCAGGCTTAGCATCTCATTCAGTCCCTCTCTGAAGAGTATCTCCTTAAGATCCCGGGTAACCCTGGTTTGCAGACGGATCATATTAAAAATCAGCTCACCGGTGCGATGGAGGATTACACTTCCTTCATCATTTTCAACTATGTAAAGATGAGGGTGGTTGTTGACCGGTTGCAGTATTGAAGATGCCGGTATCTGGTAAAGATGTACTGCGGTGGGTTGATTACCATCGAATATTTCTGTCTGCAGCTTCTCTGCCTCTTTATAGTGATGCTTGCTTGAAAATAAATGCGTTACCGTAAAAAGACCAACCAGATGGTTGTTAATGTGATCGGGTTTTTCAAAGTATGCATTGGATAATCCCATTCTTAAGGTGCCAATATTGAGCAAACTTTTTGAACCAATACCGCGAGTGCCAGTGCTGTATTGTGGGCCGAAATCCTGTGACCTGCTGGCGTCAAGACTAGTTGGAACAGCACGTCCTGAAGGGAACAGAAGTTCATAAATATTCCGTCTTTCTCCGTATCCAAAATAAAGTTTTCTATTTGATACAAAAGGAAAAATTCTGTTATAAAGTTTTGAGTCAAGACTGTAGTTATCAACTGCCTCGTTGTGATTGGGAAATATTGCTTTTTGATGTCTCGGCCTTTTAAAACTCCAATAATTATTGGTCAATGGATCATTTACAATTGTAAAACTTTCACTTTCAGACTGTGAAAAAAGAACCGATTGAGGGGCTGACCAAAATCCTTCTGCATTTTTAGTAATAAACTGCAGGGAAATGTTATGAATATATCCATCAAACTGCCTATCATCGTCTACATCAAGATATTGAGGCCTTGTTTCGGACTCAATCCAAAATATGTATAAACTATTCTTAAATTTAATTGGAGAAACAACCTTGCCCTGAATCTCTACATCAATTTTTTCCCAAAAAGACCAAAGCCGTTTATTACCTCCGCTAAATGTTAAAGTACGCAGATAATGCTGAACGGGGTGTGACTGGCTTCTTCCGATTAGATAAAGAATCCCGTCGGCGGAACCCTCTTCTACCGGATCAAAGTAGCTTCCAACAACGCTCAGAGAGGCTACGTTGTCAAAACCATCAAGATAACCACGAAATATCTTCTCAACGGTATGTTCATTAAGGTCATCTTCGTAAACTCTCTCTTCTAGTTTTTTGAATTCCGGACTTTTATTGTCCCGAAGCTCAGGGCGGATATAGTTTTCCGCATACAAAAATACCTTGCGGTTTGCTTCCCATACACGGTAATTTTTTCTCCATTCCCATTCCTCGTCAGGGATCTGGCCGGGTGAGACATGGACGGAATCACTCTTCTCAAGATTTAACTGACATCTGTTTATATACAACTGAAGGGCGCCGGTGGCTTCTACGACACGGGACGTTAATCCGCATCCCTGCATCTGTGTGTCAATAAGAAAAAAGTTGTATATATCTGATGTGTCGGAGAACTGCAGTTCGGGCTTTGTAAGAATAAAATCAACCAAAGCATCCCTTTTCAGTTCGTTGATCTGATCTCTGTAGCCGCCAAATAATTTTTCGAACTCCTCCTCACTTTTTACGGAGGAACGGATAACTGCTTTTAAGGAATTCCCGGCATTTCTCAGTTCATCATAATCGTCGGATATCAAACTTTTTATTGTATGCCCGTTTAACCCTGCAGGCTTCGCAATTTTCAAGATCTTCATCAACCGGTCAGGCAGGTCAATCTGGCTGCCGGTTTGTTGATCCGGTGGTTCCAGAATGGCTATAAACGTCTGCAGATAATTTTTTTCTTCCCCGGTAATCAGAGACAGCATTTCTGACAGGTCACTCCTGTTATGTTCGTCCAAATCGTTGTAACGGGAATTCAAAAGTCCACTTTTCAGCAAATTATTCAGTGTTTCAGTCTCTGATGCACTGGACCCGGATAACTTCCGGTAAAGAAATATTTGCCTGACACTTTCCAGGGATAAAGGTTTGTCATTCCGGGTATCAATGCCAAACAGTAACGGATTATTGCCAACAAATTGTCTTTCATAATCCTTTAACCCTAAGGCTTGAAAAATATAGTTGGCCCCAGCAATGCTTTGTAAAAACTCTTCAATTTTTTTCATTTCCTCGACAGTTTCTGCAGAAGCAAACCATTTTGCGAAATCGTTACTGAAGACTGAATCAGGACCCGGAGCATTAAATTTTACTGGTGTTAGCCTGATTACTGATCCGAGATTAGACTCTGATAGTTCATAAAATTCGGCAAGCAGAACCGACAGGGTTTTTTCGGGCAACGGGTCAACTCCAATATTAATAGAATCCTGGATCTTCCTGATCTTCTCCTCCCCAACCATAAATGGGTTGCTTTCAGTAAAAATTTTATTTTTTACCGTAAGCCATAATTTGCCAATATCAAGATCTGCCTGTTTCTGCCATTCCAGGAATTCCAGGAGGCTGTTAATCTCATTGAACCTTCCGAGAACAGGAGGTATCTGGCTTTGTGTAAGCTCAAGCACCTGAAACAATTCATCAATTGAAAGGCCAAGCTTACCGGCCATCAGCATATATCTGTAAAGCAGTGACAGGTTTTTCCTGTTCAACTCAACATGGGTGCGCCATGTGGTATTGCCATCAATATCGACTTCAAGTTTGACCGGTGTTAGGCTACCTCTGAGATTGAACATCAGTCTGTCAAATTCCTGCCAGTCTGTTTTAAGGGCTCCGAGCAGACGTGGCAACTCCGGATCGGCAGCTGATTCAGGTGATCCCTGGTCATATGGCGGATGCCAGAACATATATGGGCTTGTATGACTCAGCCTTTTGTCGCCGGTTGAGATAAAGGCATTGTTGAAAAGAGTGTCAAAATGACTCTCCTGACCTGACCGCAGACTCACTTCGGGAATGTTCTCAAGGATACTGCAAAGTTCAGAAACAGATAGACTAAGAGATTCCTGGAGACTAATAATTTGAGATATACTACTGAGGGTTTCCCTGTCCAGATCTCTGCCTGCATTCAGCCTTTCCAGCATCCCCACTATATAGTCCAACTCCTCTATTGACCATTCCGTATTGCGCCAAAGTCTTACGAACCGGTGTAACCTGTCAAGCCGGCCGGCATTCGTATGCAAAAGATATTCCTCTACGGGTTGGATCTCTCCCTCAACTTCCCTCTGATCTATGAAAATGCGCGGATGCTCTGTTCCATTAATAAAATCTGATTTAATCAGGTTTTCAAACTGCCCACGTTCCAGTCTGGTGACTTGCAAAATCTTCTTCAGTTCGATTTCAGAAATATTATCATCCGGTGCAAATCCATATCGCCTTTTGATTGTATCTGTATCGGAAACACTCTCTGTTAATACCTTTATATTCTCAGGTGAGATCCCCAGTTTCTTCAATCCGGCATGAGATTTTTTCCCAGAAACGACCTGTTCAATCTGATACAGTGAAATATCAAATTTCGAAAGGTATAACTGCAACTCGGCAAATGGTATATTGACCGGTTGGGAAAATGACCGGGTTCCGTGACGAAGCAAGGAAAGGACAACAGCATCAATTTCCCCTGGGGTTGGATCTGATCCGGCCGGAAAAACAGATTCAACTTCTGAAATATATTTTGAAAGGACTTCGTTTACAATTGTAAGATTTGGCACCAGTTTCGTTGTGTTATCACAAGTTAGCTGAAGCTTCCAGAGATCAGGCCTGCGCCTTTGCAAATCAATATGATGACTCTTAAGCCCCGGTGTAGGACGCAACACCTTTTCTTCTACAAATCTCATCAGATCAACGAAGTATGCGGCCGGTCCAAAAATGGACCTGCAGTGTTCGCAATTACACCACGACTGACTGCCGAACAAGTCCTCATACCCATCAATCTTCTTCAAAGCGTTGATCAGGTTTTCATTCTTGTTTTCGGCTGCGGTAGTAATTGCCGTGCCCGGAGTAAAATGGATCAATGTACCTGTAACCAGATCAGCTATGTCGGCCAGTGCAATGGCATTATTGTACAGAGGTGCAACTTCAATAATGTTTCTGCCTAATTTAGACGAAAATGACTCTAAGGACTCTTTGGTAATGGTGTGGGCTGAATCAAATCCGCCCTGAAGCAACAACCTGGCATTGTCAGATTTTTGAGCGATATTCAGGGTTCTCTGGTAAGCCAGTACCTGCTTTTTGACCGGTGCCTGACTATTACTGTCGATACCCTCAAACGTAATTTCAGGCTCTTCACCATTTAACTTTGTTATGCTCGCAGTACGCAGGTCCTTCTCTTTGTTGTTTTCGAAAAATGTTTCCAGGTTCCTGATACGGTTACTGATTTCTTCCAGCTTCCGATCGGGTGAGTTGTCACTGTCCAGAATCTCTGCCAGCTGGAGATACCTGAAAGTGCGCGCATAATTCGTCAACCTTATAATGCTTGGTTTTAATTCCTCAACCTCATCGGGGTTCAGGTCTCCGTATTCAATATTATTCTCTTCAATTACAGATGTTGTAGATTTTGAAGCTCTTGAAAATAACCCCGTGTTGCCGGCCAGTAAAATATTTACCTTCTCCAGGTGCCCGCCGAGGTCTTCCTGCTTTCCGGGTATAATCCTGTGACGGAAAACCTCGGTGGGATGATAGTCCTCGATTCTTCCCGCCAGTTGAGCCGCATATTCTGACAACGAATTTCCTTCCGGGGGATTTATATTATTTTCAGCCATAATGTTTTCCCAGTCCTTTTGCTCAAGTACTGCAAGTTCGATGATACTGGAAGCAGGCGATCCGGAACCTGTAAGAGGTTTTTTCCTGATAGTTTCCGTTAGCGATACATTATTTCCGGTTACTTCTGCCAGCCCGACCGTAAATCTGAGCGATTCTGCCTCCTGTTTATTAACCACTCCCTCATTTACCAGATCCTCCCATGACTTCTCATCACTGGCAACCACATTGAACCTGTTCGCAAACTCAACTGCCTTTCCCTCTGATAATCCGGCGATCTTCCCAAGCTCTTTCAGGCGATTCCTTTGTGAACCAATGCTCTCCAAAGTATTTGAGGCCACAAGTTCTTCAAACCGCTCTTTTATTCCATCAAACTGATCGGCAAGCATTGAAGGTATAAGACCTTCATTAATAGACATCTTCACGTAATCCATCAGTTCATCAGGAGGAATCTCAAGCAGGGTTGCAAGATCAATAACAGGTACTTGTAATGACCCTGAAGAGGTCGGTTCTCTGTTTTCGGGATGCAGAACACCCACATCTTTAACCCCCAGTCCCCAGAAAACCGATTTTGGTATTCCGGTTCTCTCAGCCAGTCGGGCATCATCGGCCATAAATGCAATATGATCAAGGGAGCCGCCTGTTTCCTGTGCAAGGAACCACACGTCTTCATTTGTCAGTTCGGGTATGCCTGCCCCATCAAGCAGAGGTGTTATCTCATCAACCAGAACCTCATACTGTGAAGGCCTGATTACCTTTTCTCCCGGTATTGACAGATCAATTCGTTGTTCGCGAGCTGCGTTGAAGTATATCTCCGATTCAACAAGCAATGTGCCTGTGAAATTGAAGGCTCTGATAATCAGGTCTGCTGTCCCTTTTTCTGCGTTTTTAAACTCATCTCTGATATAAGAGATTTTATAACTCCCTTTTATATCGGTTACTGTTTCACCCAGAAGCTGCTCACTTCGGAGGTCCCTGTCCCAGGCCCTGACTGTGAGCACTGTTGCCGGATTATCACTGGCAACTTTTACCGTGCCAAAAACAATAAATCCATCTTTTTCAACTGGCTGATCGGGTTCAATGCCGGGAACATCAGGCTCGGGCTCATTGCCAGCAATCTTCTCCACAACAGCTTGCGCTCCGACACTCTCAACTGTCTCTTTAACATGATCTGCATCTTTCTTACTCTCGTAAACCCCAATTTCTCCAAGACTCTCCACCAGCTCTTTTGTTTCCCTCAGGCCCAATCCAGTTAATAGTCTGACCTCTCTGATAACATCTAGTTTGCTACTGCCATAACTTATTAGCCTGACCCGGTAACCTTCCTGTGGATTTTCTGATGTGGCATGGGCAACCTCAACCACAGCGCCCAGCGCCCGGAGCTGATTGGCAACATTGTCAGCCGCGGTTTTATTTAAGTTATCGTAAATTACCCCTCCATTATTTACAAGTTCACTTGCTTTAGCAGTTTCTTCAGGGCCAAGCAGACGAGTTAGATAGTTTATAACCTGGGTTTGATTTCTTGAGACCGGAGAAATTCTGACTAAATATTTCATGCTAAAGATTTTTTTATGACTAAGTTTTTCTCTCTATTTCTGCCAATCTTAATGTGGCTTGTGAAAATATTGCTTGTGCTGCTGTTATTCTTAACACAACTATTACCCGGATTACTCAAATTTAAAACCATGCCCTAAACATCCTCCTAACTCTGGTTTACGCTTACATTTTTGATCAAAATTGTTAACTGTAGAGGCTGATATAGTACTCCGGCTCTATCTACTTTTTAACCATCTGCCGTAATAATCCAGATGGTCTTCACTATAGTTTATCTTTCCCCTTACAACATCTGTGTGTGCAGCCTTATGCCATGATTCCGGCAACAACAAAGTCAGGGGGCCCCCGTCGATATGATGAATTTCTAAAATTTCTCCTATTAAGGGTTTTGCCTCTGGAAAATGCTTGATATAATTTTTATCTACAACAGGGGCCTTACCACGGTTTATACGCGCCCAATTTATCGGACTCATCAAATCGCTATAGCCGGCTTCATGCCATGTGCGTAGCCATGCTTTACGATCCTGGACGGAATTTCGTTCTATGCCCTGCCTGGTAGTGTTCGAAGATGAAGAATTGCGTCTTCGTTGCAGCTCGTAAAACTCGGGTGCCTCGGTATAGCGACCCGTCCTTCGGTCTCTCCATCCACCCACGTCCAGATATGTGTCTTTGCCAGTAACTTCGAGCGGTAATTCTGAAGCGTTGTAACCGCGGACCTGCAGACGGTCAACTTCTGTCGAGTTATCCAACTGCTGAGTATTTCGATTCTGGTTTGAATTATTCCCATTATTATCACTATTACCCGCCCCACCTCGTCGGCGGCCTCCTGCACCGGTAATGAGAATCGATCCCCCTAGCAGCGTCGCCATCGTTGCATTCTCGCCAGCAGACCTATAATCTGCTTCCCTGGCTGCATCAATAGATTCCGAACCCAGATCTCTGATCATTGCAAAGGGATTAATGGTATCAATAGCTTCCAGTGTGCCTACTAACCCGCCACCACCTTCAGTATATGCCTGGGATGCTGCTTCTCTAAGACCTGCAATTGGGTTTACAGCATCAATAGCTTCCAGCGTCCCTACTAACCCACCACCATTAGAATTATATGCATTTAATGCATTAACTCTAAGTCTGCCAAATGGATTGGCAGTATCAATTGCTTCAAGTGTTCCAACCAATCCGCCACCATGTTCAGCATATGCACCACTTATCTCTTCAGTGGTCGTGGCTGTGATAAACTGGACACCCCCCTTCAAAACACCTACTAAGAAATCAGAAGCACCCTGTTCTTCCTTCGTTATTCCAGAACTCTGTTCCCCTCTAACGCTCTTTTCCTCCCCACCAGCTTCACCTGGTGCTTCGACATCACCAGTGATAACTGTTTCATCTTCCAGATCCGTTGATTCATCTTCTCCATCCCCTGCCACTAAAGTCTCCCCGGTATCATCTGCTTCAGAATTTGAATCGCTATTGGAACCCGAATGAATACCATATTCATTTTTAACATAATCATCATATGCCTCCGGATTTTCATAAAATAGTTGAACAGCAAGCGGGTCGTAAATTTGGACTGTTGCACCAATTTCAACTGCCTTTTTTAATAACTCACCTCTTGAAGCATCATCTATCCATTCTTCTGATTCTTCATCATAAATGAAAGTGTAACCTTCTTTTAAATTTTCCTCTGTTTGAAGCTGCAAGGGCAAATTTTCAAATTCGATTAGCTGAGCATTTGGTTTTAAAGATTGCAGTCCCGAGACATCCAAAAGATTCATCGGGTTATTCATCACAAACTGATACAAATTGAGACCGTCCAACGGCCCGGCAGGATCGGGGCTCATCCAGTTCCCGATC
>SKND01000411.1 GCA_007120695.1 Bacteroidales bacterium
AACTTCCCCTGTTTCGGGTGTTTTTATGAATCCGGATGTATTTAAAAAAATTACTCTTTCTGATTCTCTCCACTTAACCATTTCCATGTCCGTTTTTCCAGACAGGGATGATTTATCAAGCCAGCCAAGATACCTGTCGGGAGTTTGAATAAACACCCAGGATCCCTCCTCTTTCAGTATTCTTAAAGGAGTTCCCAGTATTGCCTGGTTTACAAGCTCAGATCTGTGCGAAGGAGATGCCCTGATGTTTGCTACGCTGAGGTTAACCAGGGCCCATGGCCAAGGAACCTCCGAGGGTAATACTGTTATGTTGTTTATTAAATCAAACCCGCGTTTCTGAAGTGAATCATTGATCGCTGCCTTCACTTTTTCGGAGTCAACTTCACCGCTAACGATAATTTTATTACGGCCTGATAATTTACCCCTGACATCAAAAACGCCTTCCCTGGTATCGGGTACATGCTTCAATTTTATCTCTTCAATTATTGTTTCAAATGAATTATCACTGATGCAGCCGCTGATCAATATCAGAATAATCAGCAAAAACAACTGAAAAGCAGAGGCTTTTACTGATTTAATCTTCATGTGTTTTAAAAGGATCATATTCAAATATAACTTTTAAACCGATAAAAACAATCTCAATTCGATGTTAAAGCGACAGTGATTCTCCTCGTGCTAATGACGATTCACCATAAAAATTTATTATTTTTGGAGCAAATGTAAATCAAATCCAGTAACATTAAAATAACTTAAAATGAAGAAAAGTATTATTATTCCAATTATTTTTATTGTAGCCCTGTTTGCAGGATGCGGTCAGCAAACCGGGTACTCACCCGCCGAAGAGATTGAGTATTCAAAGATCATCGCAGCGAGGCTTTTTATACAGCCTGAACACGTAGATGAATTTATTGAACTTTTCCAGGAGCTTATAGAGCTGACCCTGGAGGAGCCTGGATGTACCGGTTATGAGCTCTTCCAGGATCCGAATGATCCTTCAAAATTCCTGGTATTTGAAACTTATGTTAACCAGGAGGCAGTTGAAACGCACTTTGCCGCCCCCTATTTTGCCGAATATGGTGAAAAAATTGGCGAACTTGCTTCTCAGCCTGCCGAGATAATTGTATATGATGTTGCCGGTGAAACACGTCCCTGAATTATGAAATCGGCTATGCTAACCGGATTAAGGAAGATCGAAATGGCAGATGTTCCGGATCCGGAAATTAAAGGGAGCAAGGATGTAAAGATCAGGATGCATGTTGTAGGGGTTTGCGGTTCTGATATCCATTACTACCAGAACGGCAGGATCGGAAGCCAGGTAGTAACATATCCTTTTACTGTCGGCCATGAGGGGGCAGGAACAGTCGTTGAGACCGGTACCGAAGTAAGCGTTGTAAAACCCGGCGACAGGGTTGCGATTGAACCTGCCATGCCATGCATGGACTGTGATCAGTGCAAATCAGGAAGACAGCACACGTGCAGAAAACTCCGTTTTCTAGGATGTCCGGGACAGGCTGAGGGATGTCTTTCTGAATTTATCGTTATGCCTGAGTCTTCATGTTTTCCGGTACCCGGTACTATGAGTTTTGATGATGCTGCCATTTCAGAACCGCTTGCTATAGGTGTATATTCGGTCAGACAAGCCGCCCAGGTTAAAGAGGCCGCGATTGGAATTCTCGGATTTGGTCCTATAGGGATGAGTGTTATGCTTGCAGCCTCTGCACGCGGTTGTGATAAATTTTATATAACCGACCGTATTGAAAGCAGAGTCGGTATGGCATCGCAGACAGGGGCCAGGTGGGCAGGTAATCCTGACAAGGAAGATATTGTAACAAGGATAATTGACGAGGAGGAGCAGGGACTTGATGTGGTGTTTGAATGCTGCGGGAAACAGGAGGCAATGGATCAGGCCGTTGAGCTGGTTAAGCCGGGGGGAAAGATCATGATTGTGGGCATTCCCGAATTTGATAACTGGACTTTCAACGCCGACATTCTCAGGCGCAAAGAGATCAGCCTGATCAATATTCGCCGGCAGAACCATTCACTTGGGGAGACACTTGAAATGATTTTGCATTCAGATGTCGATTTAACCCCCATGGTTACCCATCGCTTCCCATTGGAACAAACCGGACTTGCTTTCGATCTAGTTGCCGGGTACAACGATGGTGTAATGAAAGCTATGATAGATATCAGTTAATTATTAAAGTTGCCTTCCCATGTACTTTAATATTTACGCAATTCCTGTTGCTATTGCCGCATTCCTGATGGTTGCCCTTAGTCTTTTGATCCGTGCCCATAAATCGGCCCCGGGAGGATACTGGTTTTCACTTCTTATGCTCTCAGGTGCTGTCTATTCAGTATTTTATGCGCTAGAGATATCATCGGACAGCCTGTCGCTGGTGCGCACTTTCTATAATCTTGAATACATCGGTATACCTTTCATTCCTGCTTTTTTTCTGCTGTTTGCCCTGAGTTATACCCGGGGCAAAAGGGGCCTGAAACCGGGAGTTTACCTAGCTGTGCTTTCTGTTCCTGTTGTAACCTCTTTGCTTGCCCTGACCAGCAACATGCACAATATTTTTATCTCCGGCGGAGAAATTGAGGCCGGAGAACTGTTTCCTGTTTTTATCTTCACTCCGGCACCATGGTACTGGGTACACCAGTCATACAGCATAATTTCGATTACACTCAGCATCATACTTTTTATCCGTATGTGGTTTAATGTTACCAGGGCATTCAGGGGCCAGGTCGGAATTGTTCTGGCGGGGTCGCTTGTGC
>SKND01000052.1 GCA_007120695.1 Bacteroidales bacterium
ATGCCTCGGCGGGTTGGGTAAGTCCGGGCCTGATCGCAAGGATATCCGCCTCCATGGTCAACAGCAGAAGCGGGTTCTTTGCCAATGCTCACGGACTGGAACCGAGGAGGGTAAACACTGAGTTGTATGACCTGTCTGACAGGGATATTATGTATCCAGCACAGGAGGTAAGCCACCTTAAGCTGGCAGGACAGGTTACCTATGAAAACGGGGGATACCGGCTGGAAGGCGAAGCCGGTTACCAGAACAACTTCCGTCAGGAGAAAAACCATTATGTCAATCACGGCTATATGCCTGCTGTTTTCCCCGGAGATCCTGACAGTCGCCGTCACCTTGAAAGAGAGTTTGACAAGGATATATTCACATTGAATATCAGGAACTTTATTGAAGCCGGAGAACGACACAACCTCTCGCTGGGAGTGAATGCAGAATACCAGGATAACCGCATCGGGGGATATGCCTTCATAATCCCGGAGTTCCGCCAGATGAGCATCGGAACATACCTGTATGACAGAATAGAAGTCACCGGAAGTACCAGTCTCCATGCAGGGGTCAGGTTTGATCAGGGGAGAGTGAGGACTGAAGGGGTCGCTGACTGGTTTGCGACTCCTGTGGAGGATCCGGTAACAGGTGAGGTTGAAAAGATGTTCCTTACTAGGGCAGATGCTATTGACAGAACATTCAACAGCCTCAGCATTTCGGCGGGATTGATCTACAACGGCGAGCAACTTTCATTTAAAGCCAACCTGGGAAAGGGTTTCAGAATGCCCACTCCTAAGGAACTGGCGGCAAATGGCGTTAATTACCACTATTTCAGATATGAAAAGGGGAACAGCTCACTGGTGGCAGAGGAATCATGGCAGGTGGATATGAACTTTGGATATGACGAAAACAACTGGAGTGCATCGCTGAGTCCGTTTTTAAGTTATTTCCCGGGGTATATTTACCTGGATCCCTCTTACAGGCATGATTTTCTCTACGGTGCAGGAAACCAGGTATTTGAATATGCCCAGAATGAGGTAATAAGGTTCGGTGGCGAAGTGAGGATAAAATTCAATCCTGTTAAGAATGTTTCGGCTGAGTTGACGGGTGATTATGTCTATTCAGAACAATTATCGGGCAACAAAAAGGGATTCACCATTCCTTTCTCCCCTCCCCCGTCTGTAAGGTTCAGCACGTTGTATTCGCCGATAGGGAGAGGAATTCTCCTGGAGTCGTTTGCCGGGTTTGATTTCATTTATACCGGCAGGCAAACAAGGATAGTGCCCCCTGAAAAAGAGACCCCGTCTTATGAGCTGGTGCATCTTGTGGCAGGCGGAACATTTTCAATGAATAACCGGCAGGTGGAAATAAACTTCAGGATACATAACCTGTTGAACAGAAAGTATCTGAATCATGTGAGCTACTACAGGCTGATAAATGCACCGGAGGCGGGCAGGAACTTTATTTTGTCGGTTAAGGTTCCGCTATTCGGAAATAAAAGGTAGTTATTATTACTAAATGACAAAAGTTTATACTAATTAAAAAATTCAAAAATTATGAGAACGAAAATTCAAAACATAGCTAAAATATCTGTTATACTGATATTTGCAATAATCACCACATCTTGTGAAGATGAAAAGATCAATATGCCCGAGATCCTTGATTTTGAACTCGGTTATGAAAACAGCAAAACAGGATATCTTGGGAGCGAATTTCATATTGAAGCCAACATAATTGCTGAAAACAAGATCGATATCATTAAAATAGAGATCCATTATGAGGGAGATCATACAAAGAGTATCAGGATTGCAAATGGTGATGATCATCATCATTGGGAGGTCGATTTAACCTATGATAAGTTCAGGGGATTAAAAAATACAACGTTTCATGAACATATAAATATTCCGCTTAACGCAGAACCGGGGGAATATCATTTTCATTTCAAGGTGATCGATATGGAGGGCTATACGGCTGAAATTGAAGAAGACTTGATGGTTATGGAGCCGGAAGTAACTGAAGCCCCTGTAATAACTGTCACATCTTCACCCGAAGAGGGGCAAACATTTAATGCTGACCAAACGATAAATATATCGGGCACAGTAACACATGACATTGCAATCAGGGGACTCTATATTGGTCTGGTAAGATCTGATACTGACTATACTGACGGGGAGGTAAATTCCCAAAATTCAATTACTCTTCTTCACACTCATGATTTTGATAATCCAAAAAATGTTCCGTTTGAAGCAAGTATAAAGGTTGGTGCAGAATATGACAATAATATAACGCCAAAAGAGATAACCGGCTATATTGCCTGGCAGAGCGGAGAATACTATCTGCTGGTCAGATCACCGGCAGCATTTGGTGGGCCGGCGGGATTCTCCGAAAGAATCAACATTAATATAGAACTTTAAAGTTTTTAATGAGTAAACAGTTGGTTATCCTGCTTCAATTATTTTATAAGCAGGATAACCAACTTTAATAGTGATTTTATGTACAAACACAGATTAATTATTATTGGATTAATATCCAATTTACTGGTTTCTTCCTGCGAAAAGGAGGAAAGAGATACTGAGCTGCCGGAAATAATAATGACCGGGGCAGAACACTTTCCACAGAACTGTGACACTGTTTACATCGGAGAAAGTTTTACATTCAGGGCCCTTTTTACCGACAATTATGAGCTTGGTTCATACTCCATTGATATACATCATAACTTTGATCATCACTCTCACAGCACCGATGTGGCCGATTGCCAGATGGATCCTGTTAAAACCCCTG
>SKND01000269.1 GCA_007120695.1 Bacteroidales bacterium
AGCAGAAAAAGAGGTGAAAACAGAAGAAATACCTGAAAAAGCTGCTGAAAAGAAAGAAGATTCACCCGTTTCAGAAACCATTAAAGAATCTGCAGAAAAAGTGAAGGAAGAAAAACCTGCAGCAGAGAAGACAGAGAAAGAGCAGGCCACTGAAAAAAAGGTTGAAGAATCTGCAGAAGAAGTGAAGGAAGAAAAACCTGCAGCTGATAAAAAGGAGGAAGAAAAACCTGCAGCAGAGAAGACAGAGAAAGAGCAGGCCACTGAAAAAAAGGTTGAAGAATCAGCAGAAGAAGTGAAGGAAGAAAAACCTGCAGCTGATAAAAAAGAGGAAGAAAAACCATCAGATGAAAATGATGATCCTTCAGACGCAAAAAAATCAGAATAACTGCATATAAAGTTTTATATGAAAAGGATAAGGATGTTACTCCTTGTCCTTTTTTTACGATAATTTTTATTTACCTTAAAATCTATTACTATGGGACAAATTGCCCGGATACATGCAAGACAGATTCTTGATTCCAGAGGGAATCCAACAGTTGAAGTTGAAGTGATTACACAGAGTGGCTTTTTTGGCCGTGCTGCTGTACCTTCAGGAGCTTCCACCGGAGTACATGAAGCAGTGGAGTTACGCGATGGAGATAAAACAAAATATCTTGGAAAAAGCGTTGAGCAGGCTGTTAATAATGTTAATACCGTTATCAATGACGAACTTACCGGTTTTGATGTTCAGGACCAGAACGGTATTGATGCTGCAATGATTCAGCTTGATGGTACTGAAAATAAAGGTAAACTCGGAGCAAATGCAATCCTGGGTGTTTCTCTTGCAGTTGCCCGCGCTGCCGCGGCTTCTACCGGCCAGGATCTTTTCCGTTATATAGGTGGGGTAAATGCAAACACTTTGCCTGTACCCATGATGAATATATTGAATGGCGGTTCACATGCTGATAATAAGATTGATATTCAGGAGTTTATGATTATGCCTGTAGGTGCTTCATCGTTTTCCGAGGCTCTTCGTATGGGTGCAGAGATATTCCATAATCTAAAGAGCGTTCTGAAGGGTAACGGGCATTCAACAAATGTGGGAGATGAAGGTGGTTTTGCTCCTAACCTCGGTTCAAATGAAGAGGCAATCGAAGTGGTTCTTGAAGCTACTAAAAAAGCCGGGTACAAACCGGGGGAGGATATTCTCATAGCACTTGACGCTGCTGCTTCTGAGTTCTACAACAAGGAGAAGAAGATTTATGAATTTGAATCAACCGGCAAGACATATACAAGCCAGCAACTTGCTGATTTCTGGAAAGAGTGGGTTGAAAAATATCCTATTGCTTCAATTGAAGATGGATTTGATGAAGATGACTGGGAAGGATGGAATGCTTTGTACAAGGCGGTTGGAGATAAAGTACAGCTTGTTGGAGACGATCTTTTTGTAACTAATGTTAAACGACTTCAAAGAGGTATTGATGAAGGTTCGGCCAATTCGATCCTTATCAAGGTAAACCAGATAGGTACTCTTACAGAAACAATCAATGCAGTACAGCTTGCAACCAGGAATCAGATGACTTCAGTAATATCTCATCGTTCAGGAGAAACCGAAGATAACTTCATTGCTGATCTTGCTGTCGCGCTTAATACAGGTCAGATTAAAACCGGATCGGCATCACGTTCCGACAGGGTTGCCAAATACAATCAGTTAATCAGAATTGAAGAGACTCTTGGTGATCTTGCTGTTTACCCGGGTAAAAACTTTAAGTATTACAGGAAATAGAAAGTTTTTAACATCAGAATAATAAGAAAGGGGCCTGTGCCTCTTTTTTATTTGGGTTAGTTGATGATTTTTGTTAATTTTATGACAATTATCATACAACTGAAAACTATGGATCATATTAAGAAGAGATTTGAAGAAAAAGCTCGTGTACAGGTAGCAGAGTTGAAGAAACTTGTTGCAGAGCACGCAGACAAGAAAATTGGTGAGGTAACCATTGGAAGCGTTTTAAGCGGGATGAAGGGGACAGTCAGCTTGCTGACAGATACATCAAAACTGGATCCTGACGAGGGAATTCGCTTCAGGGGATATTCGATACCGGAGCTACAGAAATTACTGCCAAAGGCGCAACCTGAAGGAGAGCCGCTGCCTGAAGGTCTGTTTTACCTTATGCTGCTGGGTGAACTTCCCGGTAAAGCGGATGTAGATTTTCTCAGTAAGGAGTGGTCTGCGAGGGCTGAATTACCGGATTATGTTTACAAACTTATTGATGCATTCCCGGTACAAACAAGGCCCATGGTCCAGTTTTCCTCCGCTATCCTGTCAATGGCTTCAGATTCCAGGTTCATGTCAGCATACCTTGATGGTCTTGGAAAACAGGATCACTGGGATTCTACATATGAGGATGTAATGGATCTGATAGCTAGGCTTCCGAGAATCGCAGCCTATATATACAGGAGGACGTATCATGACAGTAAACATATAGACCCCGACAATTCCCTGGACTGGGCTGCCAACCTGGCTCATATGATGGGCTTCGACAATTATGAGGTTCACAGGTTATTGCGGTTGTATATGTTTCTTCATGCAGATCATGAAGGAGGCAACGTTTCTGCACATACCACACATCTTGTCGGGTCGGCGCTGAGTAACCCATATTATGCCTATGGAGCCGGAATGACAGGCCTGGCCGGGCCCCTGCATGGATTTGCCAACCAGGAAGTAATAAGGTGGATGTTTAACATGATCGAGGAAATCGGACCTGCATGTGAGGACAAGGATAAAATCCGCAAATATGTTATGAAAACTCTGGAGGAGGGTAAGGTAATCCCGGGCTACGGCCATGCTGTACTCAGGAAAACTGATCCGCGTTTTACAGCGCAGCTTGAATTCGGCAGGAAGTATTTGCCGGACGATCCCTGGTTAATCACAATGACATGTCTTTACGAGGTGGTGCCTGAGGTTCTTGGGAGCATAAGCAAGATTAAGAACCCCTGGCCGAATGTTGATGCCGGTTCAGGAGTATTGCTGCTTCATTACGGTATTAAGGAATTTGATTTTTATACCGTACTCTTTGGCGTTTCAAGAGCGCTTGGAGTACTTTCCCAGCTTTTATGGGACAGGGCATACGGATTACCCATTGAAAGGCCTACATCTCAACCATTGGAGTGGTTCAAAAAGCAGGCCGGGATGTAAAGTTCCGGGTTCCAAATATAAAACCGGCATATTATGCCGGTTTTTTTGTTTCTTGTGCATACTCTGTATTTAAGAAATAGTAAATTAGCAGTATTATAATCTTTAGCATTACCTGACCGGTGAATCCATACAGAGAACTATCAGATCTTAAGCTCCATGAAATTCACCCGCAAGGATCAAGTATCTTTGAGGGTGTTTTTCTGTGCCGGTTGTTCCGATTGCTGATGTGTGGGATCCTTCTGACTTTTGCTTTTCCGGACTTGTCAGCAACTTCTCCGGTGAACTGGCGTATTGTAAATTACAGTCTTGATCAGGGATTATCACAGATTTCGGTCAATACTGTCATTCAGGATTCTTATGGCTTTTTATGGGTAGGCACACAGGATGGATTAAATAAGTTCGACGGTTATGAGTTTGTGGTTTTCCGGCACCAGCCTTCAGATGTGAGATCACTTTCCAACAGTTTTGTACAGTCAGTCATTGAGGACAGAAATGGAAATATTTGGATCGGTACGCAGGACGGACTTAATAAACTTGACAGAAGCACAAATACCTTCAGGGTATTTAGAAACGACCCTGATGACCCGGCAACATTGAGCCACAATAATATTTACTTTTTATATGAGGACAGGGAGGGGGTGATTTGGATCAAAACTGAAAGAGGCATCAATCGATTTGATCCGGAGACAGAACTCTTCAGGCATTTTCAGCATTATTATGATGAATTAAATCTATCAACAGGATCTGATAAGTTTTCAATTATTGAAGATACACAACAAAATTTGTGGCTTGGATCAAAGGATGGCCTTTTTTTGTTTGATCGTGCAGCTGAGCGTTTTACACGTTTTTCTCATGAACCCGATGATCGCCGGTCAATAAATGCCAACAGGGTGCAATCAGTACTTGAATCCTCCGGCGGACATTTGCTGGTGGGAACAACTGAAGGCTTAAGTGTTTTTGACTTCGCAAACGGGGAATTTACCCATTTTGACATTGAGATTCCGGGTGCAACCAGCAGCCGGATGAATATCATCAATGCCATATTTGAGGATAGTGAAAATGTTGTATGGATAGGAACTGAAGCCGGGCTGTTTAGATTTAATCCTGATGATGGAACAATTATACCATTCAGTGGCCGGTCGATTTCAAGACCCCTTTTTGATGTTGCGGTTTCAGTAATATTTGAGGACCGGTCCAATAATTTATGGGTCGGAACTATTGGGGGGCTTTATATGATTGATTCCAAAAGCAAGTTTGCTACCTACCGGATCCACGATTATCAGTCAGAGGCTCCGGCTGCGGCAAGGTTCATAGCCTCGATTCTGCCGGTTGATAACGAATTATGGCTTGGCACCTGGGGTGGTGGCCTGTACATTCTTAACCGGGATTCAGGTGATATTGAACACTATTCAGCCGGTTCTTCAATAATATCCAGACGAATATCGAACGATTTTGTGCATGTTGTATTCAGGGACTCACAAGGAAGGATAATAATTGGGACAAGAGACGGGATCGATATTTACAGGGGAGCCGGTCAGCGGATCTTTGTACCTTTTTGCCCATCAGACAATCAGGCGGACTGCCTGGTGTTCAATTCAAACAGGGTTTACAGGATCTATGAAGATTCGGCAAATGTTTTATGGATTGCAACAAGATACGGTCTACATACATTCAGTGATGGCATGATGAGAAGTTATTATCATAATCCGCAGGACACTGCATCCATTTCATCAAACCACGTTCGTGATATTCTTGAATGCAGTGACGGAGATATCTGGCTGGCTACCTATAACGGACTTAACCGTTTTGACAGATCGACGGAGGTATTTGCAAAATTTTTTAAGGACCCTGATATGGGAAGATTCAGTCTGAGCAACAATGAGCTTACATCTCTGCTCCAGGACTCAAAAGGCAACCTCTGGATTGGTTCTGTTGCCGGGCTTAACAGGTTCTTCCCCGGAACAGAATCATTCATGGTTTTTTCCGAAATGGAAGGGTTACCGAACAATATGATTTACTCCATCATTGAAGATATGAACGGGAATTTATGGCTCAGCACCAATAACGGACTGGCTAAGCTTGATCCCGAAAGCTTTGAGGTGACAGCCTATGATATTGCCGACGGAGTCCAGAGCCATGAATTCAATCTTGGTGCCGCTTATATTAGTGATGAAGGAGAACTCTTCTTTGGGGGTATTAACGGATTGAATAGTTTTTTCCCTGATTCTATGGCACATAATAAGAATGTGCCCCCGGTTGCAATAACTAGTTTTGAGGTTGTAACTCCGGAGGGCACTCGTGTTATCCAGGTGGAAGATAAGGAGGAGATTATTCTAAGACCCCATGAGAATTACATTAATATAGAGTTTGCGGCGCTTGATTTTACCCGGCCTGCAAGAAACAGTTATGCCTACAGGATGGAGGGTCTTGAAGACAACTGGAGGTACACCGGAAGCAGGCGTATGGTAAGCTTCTCAGGTATTCCGTCAGGAACATATACTTTCAGGGTTAAAGGTTCGAATAGTGATGATGTATGGAATGAGGAGGGAGCGTCATTAAGAATCGTTATTATAACACCCTGGTGGATTTCAGTTTATGCTTATGTTTTTTACGGAATCGCCCTGCTGGCATTGATCTATATTGTTGTCCTGTTCAGTACAATAAACCTGAGAAATTCAAATCAGATTCTTAGGGAGAAGGAGCTGGCATCTGAAGAGATCTCAAGACAAAAGGAGCAACTTGTGCTTAAGAACCGTAATATAACCGACAGTATTAATTATGCCAAACGGATACAACTGGCAATGATGCCTACATCAAAACAGTTCAGGCGGATTTTTCCTGACTCTTTTGTTTATTATAATCCCAAAGACATTATCAGTGGTGATTTTTACTGGATAAACCAGAAGAATAACAAAGTGTTTTTTGCAGCAATTGATTGTACCGGACACGGTGTGCCGGGTGCGTTTATGTCTATTATCGGGTACGAGCTTTTACGAAATATAATTCATATCAAGGGAGTTGAAAAGCCATCGGAGATTTTAAATGAATTGAATGTTGATTTTTCCAGTATTTTTGACTCTGATGGTGAAAAGGACTTCTCGTTCCGTGACGGGATGGATATAGGTTTCTGTGTAATAGATCTCGAAAAGGCTGTTCTGGAGTTTGCAGGGGCTTTTTCACCCTTATACCTTATAAGGGATAACTCAATCATTGAGATAAAGGGAAACCGATTCTCAGTTGGGCTGATGGAAGATTTGATTGAAGAACCTTTTGAAAACCATTCAATGAAGCTGGAAACAGATGATATGATCTATTTATTTTCCGACGGATATCCTGACCAGTTCGGGGGAGAAGATGGCAAGAAATTTAAGTACAGAAGATTCCGCCACCTTTTACTTAATATTCATAAACTGCCTTTCAGCGAACAGGAGAAAGTGCTTGAAAAAAGCATTGTCCATTGGATGGGCAATAATGAACAGGTGGATGATATTCTGATAATAGGTGTTAAGCCGGGTATCGGGTAAAAATCTCCTTATATCTCCAGACACATCATCTACACAAGGTTGTTTATTTTTTCAACCAGTATCTCCACCTGGAAAGGTTTGCTGATATAATCATCCATACCCGATGCAATACATTTTTCCCTGTCACCGTGCAGTGCATTTGCGGTAATTGCTATTATGGGTGTGTGGGAGTTGGTTGTTGCTTCTATCTCCCTTATCTTTTTAGTGGCAACAAAACCGTCAATAATAGGCATTTGAACATCCATAAGGATAATATCATATTTCGATGTTCCGAATTTATCAAGCGCCTCCTTACCGTTGTTTGCCACATCAATATTGCTGATGTATTTGTTAAGGCTCAATACCACTATTTTCTGGTTTATGGTATTGTCCTCAACCAGGAGCAGGTTAATATTCTTGAGTTTTTCACTTCGGCTGGCGGAACCTGGTTCATCAGGTTTTCCCGGTTGGAGTTTTTTTGAATCCAGAGTGAGAGGTGCCGCTGATTTAAAGGGCAGGGTAAAAAGAAAAACCTGATTCTTTTCCTGGGTCTGCAGAATATGGAGCTTGCCTCCAAGTTGCACTATAATCTTCCTGGCAATATTAAGATCAATGTTATTGATGAAATTTGTATAGCTCTGAGGTGTTATTCCTCCTGACACTCTGCGGGCCTCCTTTCCACCTGAATTAACATTGATGGGTTTATTGGTTTTGATCTCAAACCGTATCTCTGTAATATCTGAAATCTTACCCTGTATATCGGCTATAACACTTATTTTTATTTTTCCGGGTCTTTTGTTTTTGAGTATTGTTTCGATAAGGTTCAGGAAAACCTGCTTCAGACGAACCGGATCTCCCTCAAGTTCCTGTTCTTTGAGATTGTCTTCCATCGACAGTGAGAAGTCTACGACAGGCTCTTTCTGAACCGTAAATAGCTTGATAGCACTATTTAAAGTATTGAATAGATTGAAGCCCGTTTTTTGCAGGTTCTTCTTACTCTCAATGTCAACTTCAGCAATTTCAGCAATATTTTCAATTGTATTAACAAGGTTATTAGCCGAGGCGATTATGGTCTCCATCATATCTCTCTGCTCTTCAGTCAGGTTGACTTTGTTTACCATATGCCCGACAAGCATGATATTGCTTAGGGGTGTTCTTATCTGGTGAGAAAGTTTTGATATGAATGACTCTTTTAGTTTTGTCTCATTCTTAGCTTCGAGTAACTGAAGTTCAATCGATCGCAGATTGCTAATCCTGTAATACTCAACTATTGTTGCCGTAATATATAGGGCAACATACAGACCGAAAAATCTCAACAAAAGCATAGTGCTGAATACCGGTCTGAATGTATACTGTTCCGGCAGAAGCAGGAAAATAACAGTAATAAGCAGGAATGTGAATGATATGATGCTTCCTTTACGGTTCCCCAGGATAAAAACAGAAAGAACAGGTATTGCAGCAAACCATAAAATGACTGAGCCATCGGTATGGTCGGACGCAAAAATACTGAACAGCACTACAATAATCAGAGCAAGGTTAAATCTGGCAGCTATTGTATGTTTCTGGGTTTTCTTTACATAAGGGATGCTTCCGATTACCGGGATGGATGCAAGAAGCAGGAGAATCCCGTGAATAGACTTTCCGATCGATATTGATATTATCCCGAAAATTATCAGAAATAGTGATCCGGCAAGGCTGAGCAGATTTGTGAAAACTATACTGGTTATTACTTTCTCCTCATATTTTTCTGTAAATACGGGACTTAAATAATTAATCAGTTTATTGATTGAACCCATTTATGGCATTTTTTGAAATTCTTTGCCGGCAATATTCTGACGACTCCGGGGTGCTGAAAGGTTAACAGATCAAAAGTAATAAAAAACTGTGATACAAGTTATTTTATATCAACCAAAATATCGTTATAAAGTTTGCCGTAGGAATTGCTTGTTCTAACCTGACAAAGATGCAATACACAAGATTATACTGAAGAATACGACCAATGTTGCGTTTCCCTCTCATGCTATTTTATCAAAATATTGTTGTGGACGGTCCAAAAAAATCGTAGGTTTCTTCTGTAAAAAGTCAAATTTTTTTCATTTGTCCATGTGTAGTTTTTAATGAAAAAAATTACATCTACATTTGTTATATTTTATTTTTAATTAACGCGAAAAATATCAGGTGCATTTATGAGTGAAGACAAGAAGATAATTTTTTCGATGGTAGGGGTGAGCAAAATGTGGCCACCCCAGAAAAAGGTGCTTAATAATATCTACCTCTCTTTTTTTTATGGTGCAAAGATCGGCATTATAGGATTGAACGGTTCCGGTAAATCAACGCTTCTTAAAATTATTGCAGGCAGGGAGAGGCCTACTGAGGGCGAAGTGGTTTTCTCACCCGGGTATACAGTCGGTATGCTGGAACAGGATCCGGTACTTGACCTGTCAATGACGGTTAAGGAAAATGTAATGGAAGGAGCAAGGGAGGTTGCCGACTTGCTGAAGGAGTATGAGGAGCTAAATAACCGGTTTGCCGAACCAATGGATGATGATGCAATGAATGATTTGATCGGGCGACAGGGTGAGCTGACTGAGAAAATTGATAATCTGAACGGGTGGGAGCTTGACAGCAAGCTTGAAAGAGCCATGGATGCCTTACGCTGTCCTCCGGCTGACTTGCCGGTGAACAATCTGTCAGGTGGAGAGGCACGCCGGGTGGCCCTGTGCCGGCTTTTGCTGGAGGAACCGGACATATTGCTTCTTGATGAGCCCACTAACCACCTTGATGCCGAATCTGTCCAATGGCTTGAACAACACCTGAAGCAGTATAAGGGAACTGTAATAGCAATTACACATGACAGGTACTTCCTCGACAATGTAGCAGGCTGGATCCTTGAGCTTGACAGGGGAGAGGGTATTCCGTGGAAAGGTAATTACTCATCATGGCTTGAACAGAAATCAAAACGTCTTGCAATGGAGGAGAAGACTGCCAGTAAAAGGCAGAAGACACTTGAACGGGAGCTTGAATGGGTTCGCATGGCACCAAAAGCGAGACATGCAAAGGCAAAGGCAAGGCTATCGGCATATGACAAGCTCCTCAATGAGGATGTTAAACAAAAGGAAGATAAACTGGAGATATTTATTCCCAGCGGTCCGAGACTCGGCGACAAGGTGATTGAAGCTTCAAATGTAGCCAAGGCATTCGGAGAGAATTTGTTGTTTGAGGATATGAGTTTTATGCTTCCGCCGGCAGGCATTGTTGGGATTATCGGACCCAACGGTGCCGGAAAGACAACACTTTTTCGCCTGATAATGGGTGCGGAAAAACCTGATAAAGGGAGCTTTGCAATTGGTGATACAGCAAAAGTTGCCTATGTTGATCAGGCTCATGCTGCTATTGATCCCGAAAAAACAGTCTACCAGGTAATAGCAGACAACAGCGAATTTGTTCATCTGGGTGGCAGGTCGATGAATGCCCGTGCCTATGTTGCGCGTTTCAACTTTACCGGCGCCGACCAGGAAAAGAAATGCGGAGTTCTTTCAGGAGGGGAGCGCAACAGGCTTCACCTTGCACTTACCCTTAAAGAGAATGCCAACGTATTACTGCTTGACGAACCAACAAATGATATTGATGTTAATACCCTGAGGGCGCTGGAGGAGGGCCTTGAAAGCTTTGCAGGTTGTGCGGTGATCATCTCTCACGATCGCTGGTTCCTTGACAGGGTTGCAACACACATTCTCGCATTCGAGGGGGATTCCAGTGTATACTGGTTTGAAGGTGGTTATTCGGAATATGAGGAAAACAAGAG
>SKND01000263.1 GCA_007120695.1 Bacteroidales bacterium
AATGATTTAACAATATTTTACAATTAAGATCTGAGTCTGATTAGTATTAATAAGCATTTGAAAACAAAAGAACTGACATATATGTACAGAGATGAACAAGGAGTATATTTAAGCAAGACTCTGTTAACTGCATTGTATTGGATTATTTTTTTGACCGTTTCACTTTTTTTCTTGTCAGGCTGTGACAGGGGGCGGGGGAAACCTGATCTTGAGGGGCTTGATCCGTACATCGAAATCAAGCGTCTTGACAGGGATCTTTTTCTGATCGACATCGATAGTATACCGTTGCAGCTGCCTGAAGTAAAGGAGAGATATGGTGAGTTTCTTGATATATTCAGTATCCTTATTATCCGTATTGGAGATCCGGGTTCGCCGGCATACCCGCAGCACCTGCACAGGTTCCTTACAGATTATGATATCTACAGGGTAAGGTCGGAAGTTGAAAAAGTATTTCCTGAAATATCTGAATTTGAAGCAGGACTTGAGACCGCATTTAAGCATTATATGTATTATTTCCCCGGATACACCATTCCCCGTATTTACACCTATATTTCGGGGTTCAACCAGTCGGTTGTTACCGCCGAAGCCATTCTTGGAATAGGGCTGGATAAATATCTCGGTCGTGATCACAGGTTTTACGGTGAATTGCAGTTACCCGGATATCAGAGGTACAACATGCATCAGGACAAGATTTTGTCGGATTGCATGACAGCATGGGCACTTACTGAGTTTGAATTTGATGAAAGCACCGATAACCTTCTGAGTCATATTATTTATCATGGCAAGTTGCTGTACTTTGCAGATGCAATGCTTCCTGATCAGCATGATACACTGAAGACAGGGTTTTCACCCGCACAGCTGGAATGGTGTATTAGAAACGAAACAGAGATGTGGACATACCTTGTAGAAAATAAGCTGTTATTTTCTACTGATGCTCGTACCATTGGCAGATTCATAAATGAGGGACCTTTTACCTCCGAGTTTTCTCGTGAGTCGCCTGCAAAGGCTGCGTTATGGCTCGGATGGCAGATAATCAGATCATATATGGACCGGAACCGGGAAATCAGTCTTGAGGAGTTGATGCTTGACAATGATTACCAGGAAATTCTTAACAAAGCAAGATACAGGCCGTGACAAAAAACTTTGGGTAGATAATTTCATTTACTAACTGTTAATATTACTATTAATATCACTAATTATGAAATCTGACATTGAACTTGCACGTGCTGCAGTAATGAAGCCGATTAATGAGATCGCTTCGGGTTTGGGTATAAATGAAGAGGATCTTGAACTTTACGGAAAATACAAGGCAAAGCTACCTCTGAAATACATTGATCAGAAAAAAGTGGACAAAAATACCCTGATCCTTGTTTCGGCCATATCACCTACTCCTGCAGGAGAGGGAAAAACAACCGTATCAATAGGGTTGTCGCAGGGCCTGAACAAAATAGGGAAAAAGTGTACGGTGGTCCTGCGTGAACCATCACTGGGCCCTGTTTTCGGGATAAAGGGCGGAGCAACCGGAGGGGGATATTCACAGGTGTTGCCAATGGAAGATATTAATCTTCATTTTACAGGAGATTTTGCTGCTATCGAGAAAGCCAATAACTTGCTGGCTGCATTGATAGACAATAATATCCAGAGCAAAACAAAGGGTCTGGGGATAGATCCGAGGACTGTATTGTGGAAACGGGCGATGGATATGAATGACCGTTCATTGCGCAATATCATTGTCGGGCTGGGTGGATCGCTGAGCGGCGTTCCCCGTGAAGGCGGATTCAACATTACTGCAGCCTCTGAGATAATGGCGGCGCTATGTCTTGCCAACGATCTTTCTGATCTTAAAAAGCGGATGGGAAATATCTTTATCGGTTTTACGCATGACAAGAAGCCGGTTTATGCCCGTGATCTGAAGGCTCATGGCGCTATGACCGCCCTGCTGAAGGATGCTATTAAACCCAATCTGGTGCAGACTATGGAGCACACCCCTGCAATTATTCATGGAGGACCGTTCGCCAATATAGCTCAGGGCACAAATTCTGTTATAGCAACCCGCATGGGGCTTTCACTTTCAGATTACGTTGTAACTGAAGCTGGTTTCGGGTTTGACCTGGGTGCTGAAAAATTCTTTGATATAAAATGCGGGTATTCAGGTTTATCGCCAAAGGCTGTGGTTCTGGTAGCAACCATCAGGGCCTTGAAGTATCATGGAGGCGCAGGCCTGGACGACCTGAAGAGACCGGATCCGGAAACTCTCAAAAAAGGTTTGGCAAACCTTACCAAACATGTTGAGAATATCCATACCTTCGGTATATGCGCAGTAGTTGCAATCAACAAATTTACCACCGACACGGATGAGGAGATTAATATTGTTATGGAGCATTGCCGTAAGATTGGTATCGAACCTGTAGTTACAGATGTATGGGGCAAAGGAGGAGAGGGTGCAAAGGATCTTGCTAAAACTGTTAGCAGGGTAGCCGCAAACTGTAAAAATAAATTTGTACCAATGTATGACTGGAACTGGGATATACCAAGGAAGGTAGAGACAATTGCGAAAAAGATATATGGTGCCAATGCAGTTGATTTCACCAGGAAGGCACGGAACGATCTTAAAAAGATAGAACAACTGGGACTGGATAAGCTGCCGGTTTGTATAGCAAAAACCCAGAAGTCTCTGTCAGATAATCCCGAACTGCTGGGAAGGCCAAAAGATTTCGTAGTAA
>SKND01000141.1 GCA_007120695.1 Bacteroidales bacterium
CTGGGAGAGATTGAGTGAGGGGTACTTCCTGTGCATAGGTATCCCAGTAAAAAGATGACAAAGGTTAAGCTCCTGGTTTGACAGACCTGACTCTTCCCTGCCGAAAACCATGGCTATATTTTCAAGCATGGATGATTTGCTTTCGATCAGCGGCAGGATCTCATCACAAGAGTAGTAATCGGCATGTACCCTGCGTTTTTTTGCGGTTGTTCCAAAAACCAGGTCCATACCGTGCAAAGCCTCCTCAAGAGTATCATACACTTTGATACCGTCAAGCACATCGTCAGATCCGTGAGCCAGCCATCGTGCCTCCGGTTGCAGGTGGGCCCTTGAATTAACAACTTTGAGACTGTTAAACCCCATGGTTTTCAGCGCCCTGGCGCTTGCACCCACATTCTCCGGTACGGCAGGCTCAACAAGTATAAATGAGAAGTTCATATTTTAAAACTCAATACAAGCCCTGAAAGCATTTGTCCCGTTGTTAAGATTCAATCCGTCAAAGTGATACTGATTATTGTTGCCCGGTTTCCTTCTCAGCCGGATGGTCTCACCGGGCATCGTCTCTTTCATTATATTAAGCGAAAGCTTTCGCGGATAATTCTCCTCGTGGAAACCCAGGGATAAGGTATCCATCATCCAGTCCACGTACCTTGAAGTGGTTACATGCCTGTTCAGGTCAATATCGTAGTAACCCGACCTGATCTCAAAAACATCGCCTTCATTAACGGGGAAAAGCTTTTCCGGCGGCTCGGCAATGGCATGTTTGTCTTTCAGGTGATCAAAAAATTCTGCATGAATACCATCTATCTTTTTCATCCTTTTAGTTTCAAGATCTACTGCCAGCCATCCTGAGGTTGCCCTGGCCACGATACTACCCCCGGCATCCCGCAAAATAAAATCCCTCAGGTATAATATCCTCTCTGCATTTTTGGGCCATGTCTCCACATCAACCGTTTCGTACCACTTAAGTGGCCGGTAAAGCTCAACGGAAAGTCTGCTTAGCACCCAGAAGAGGTTTTGGTTCCTTATTCCGCCATAACCGAAGCCAAGCCGGTCTGCCGAATCTATTGCCGCCTGTACCAGGTAATTTACCGCAGCCCCGAGCCTCAGGCGTGCATACATATCGGTATCGGCCGAAGTAACTTTAAAACTCGAAACTGAAGTAAGCGTTCTTTCTGATATTTCACTCATTTAACGTAATTTTTATTTGCCAGATTTGCCACTTGCACATACTTGCTAAAAATGGATAATAGTTGTACTTTGCAGGGTTAATTCCGAAAGCGACTGACACTTGTGCAAACAGCAGCCTAAAGATAATAATTCAATTCTTATGCTCATCACACCTATGCCACCGGAATGTATCCTGAGATCAATAAACCAAAATATATGCAAATGACTATCAAGATTATAGCCACCACATTAGTATTGATTACATCATCAGTTTTTCTGTCATTATCCCAGGAAACCGAAACCCTTTACCTTTCGGGGAAAGGATTTGATACAGCCGTAGAGTGGGAATTTTTCTGCACTGACGGACGCCGCAGCGGTGAATGGACAGCTGACACCTTAAAGACCCCAGGGTGCAGGTCAGGATCACACATCTCCTCCTTTCCCTTCGGGTGATATATCCTTTTTATATGGGATCAGTGCAATAGGTACAAAATTCCATTCGGCCGACAGGCTCGGACCGCAAAGTCAGCAAATCAGGCAGTGGTGGACACTGGAGCCTAACCAGCGGATTAACCTGTTTTTCCGGTTCGGGGAGTAACTAATTCAGGCTGTTCCCGATTTTGACTTTGAATTTAAGAATGTGATTTTGAGAATTTGAATATCTGATTTCAGGTTCTAAGGTTTCAGCAATACTTTTCTGCCGGTGCGGATCGATTCCTTTACGGCATCTACTACAAGCATATCGCGTAAACCTTCTTCACCGGGGACGCGGACAGGCAGGCCTGCCATGAAGTTCTCCGCTGCTTCATCCATATGGGCTGCCTGCTGATTGATCTCAGGAAAGCTTATCGCTCCCTGGCTGCTACGGCCGGTTATGCCACCATATTGTGAAAAGGGCCGGAGTTCGAACCACCCCTTTTCGGCGAAAGCGTGGAAATAATCAAAATTGGCATGAAATCCTGTATCCAGGCTCGCTACCGTCCCCCCGGGAAATTCCAGCTGGAAGGTGGTAACCTCATCAACGCCTTCAAAGCGGCCGGGACGCGTTACGAAAGTCTGTGCCGTTACCGAGACGGGCTCCTCCCCTGTCACGTACCTTGCAGCCTGAAGGGGATAAACACCCATATCCATCATGGCGCCGCCCCCCATCTCCCTTTGCCAGTGCCAGCGGTCAAAGTTGGTGTTCCTCCATGCGGCACCACAGGAAATATGCAATACATTCCCGAAAACCTTCTCCTGTCCGAGTCGCATTATCTCCTGTGTATGTGGCTCATGATGCAAACGATACCCGATTGACAGTCCCACCCCGTTCTCCCGGCAGGCCAAGATCATCTCGATACACTCCTGTGCATTAAGCGCCATCGGTTTTTCACAGATAACATGCTTTCCTGCATTTGCTGCACGAATAGTATACTCCTTGTGCATCGAATTCGGGAGTACAACATAAACAATATCGATATCACGGTTGGAGGCAATATCATCAAAGTTCTCATAATTGTAGACATTGCCTTTCGGAATATCATATTTCTCCATCCACTCCTTTTCATTGTCCA
>SKND01000337.1 GCA_007120695.1 Bacteroidales bacterium
TTGTTTCAGGTGCTTGCAATATGAGAGATACAGCCTATATTACCGTTGACGTGTCAACACCGGTAGAGGCAAACTTCACATTCGACGAAGGCAGTGTCTGTGCACCTGAAGAGGTCAATCTTTATAATCACTCTGCGGGTGGAACAGATTTCAGATGGTATGTTGATAACAATCTGATTGCAACCACATCAAACCCTGAAAGTATAACACATACCTTTGAAAACATTACCGATCTGCCGGTTGACTATACTATCAGCCTTGTTGTCAGAAACGATGACTTCTGCTCAGACCAGATGCACCGCACCATAACTGTCTACCCTGCAATAAAGGCTGATTTTGAGGCCAATCCCGCCGCCGGATGTGACCCGTTGCCGGTGGATTTCACCAATCTCTCGACCGGGAATACCGGCAAATGGTACTGGGATTTCGGCACCGGTGTATCTTCAGCGTCAGAGCATCCGTCACATACATTCATGAACCGCACATATCAGGATGACACGACATACATGGTCAGCCTTACCGCCATTTCACCCTACCAGTGCCGCGATACTTTTGTGCAGCCTGTCAGGGTCAATCCCTACCTTGAAGCCGGCTTTACCTTCGACCAGCCCTCGGGATGTGCTCCGCTGACACTGGTAATGGAGGACCAGTCGGCAGGGGCAGACAGCTATGAGTGGGATTTCGGCGACGGAAACACCTCAACCGAAGCCTCGCCGGTACATGTGTACCCTGATCCGGGGACAACCGTCACTTACACCATCAGACAGACGGTGAGAAATAAGGAGGGCTGCACGCAGGTGCTCGAGAGAGAGGTGACGGTCTATCCGCAGGTGGAAGCCATATTTGCGGCCGATCCTGTGGAGGGTTGTTCTCCTCATCATGTTGAATTCACCAACGGATCAAATGGTGCGGTAAGATATCTCTGGGATTTCGGCGATGGTACCAGCTCTACAGAGGAGAATCCGCCGGTACATGAATACCCGGTTAACCTGGCAGACGTAAGCATAACCTATGAGGTAACGCTTACGGCCTATTCGGCAGAGGATTGCCGGGATATATCAGTGATGGATGTTACGGTGCACCCGTGGATAGAGGCGGCCTTTACAATAGATAAGGTCGAAGGCTGCCACCCGCTAACCCTCACAATAAATAACAACTCCACCGGGGCCGGTTATTTCAGTTGGGAATTTAGCGACGGATCACCTGATTCATCAACGGGGGCGGCATCATTTAATCGCACCTTCAGTAATACAGGTTCAGCAAACGCCACCTACGAGATCAAGCTTGTGGCAGAAAATGAGCAGGGCTGTAAAGACAGCCTCACGAGAGAAGTGACGGTCTATGCTGAGCTGAATGCCAATTTCCAGCCCGACAGGGTTGAAGGTTGTGAACCGCTGGAGATAAATTTTATGGAGATCTCAAAAAACGCTGCCAGCTGGAGCTGGGATTTTGGCGACGGGACAGGTTCTGACGAACGTCATCCGGTCCACACATATGTCAACTCCACGACAAGCGATATAGTGCGAACCGTAACTCTTACGACAACATCTGCCAACGGTCAGTGTACCGCCTCCAACAGTTTCAATATTACCGTTCGCGGCAGGGTGAACGCCGATTTTGAGATAGCGGGCGATACCGGCTGCAATCCATATGATATTGAATTCATTAACCACTCAACAGGTGCTGCAAGGTATACATGGGATTTTGCCGACGGCACGGATCCTTATATTACAACATCTGCCGTACCGGTAACCCACAGCTTTGTCAACAGCAGTTTCAGCACCATAAGCAGTTATGATGTTACGCTCATCGCTGAAAATGCCGCCGGTTGTCCTTCGGTAATTACAAAAACAGTTTATGTGTATCCTGATATAATTGCCCGGTTTACTCCTTCAGTACAGGCAGGTTGCCACCCGCTAACAGTGGAGTTTGACAATGAATCACAGGGAGCATCAAGGTATATGTGGGATTTCGGCAACGGGAGCAGCTCTTCTGATGTAAACCCGGTACATACATTTACAAATACAGGTACAGTCGATAGTGTGTACAGAGTAAAAATCAGGGCAATGGCCCCCAATAATGTGTGTACCGATTCGGCATGGGTTGATATTACGGTACACCCTATGGTAAGGGCAGAATTCAATACGACTGACAACCTTGGCTGCAATCCTCTTGATGTGGAAATTGAGAACAGGTCTTACAATGCTTCCCGATATATATGGGATTTTGGTGATGGTACCGATACAGTTACATATAACACTGATCCTTTCGTAAGACGATTCAGCAATGACTCATACGATGTACCTGCTAACTATGATATAAATCTCCGTGCCTTGAGTGATGCCGGGTGTGAAAGTGAAACATTGCGGCAGGTGACGGTCTATCCGGGTATCATCGCTATGTTTGAGGCAAGCAACCTGGAGGATTGCCATCCGCTGACGGTAGATTTTGAAAACCTCAGCATGGGAGCGGGCTCCTACAGATGGGATTTCGGCAATGGAAACCGTTCTGCCGAAATTAACCCGACCCATACATTTACAAACACCGGTACGGTAGACAGTGTTTACCGGGTTGAACTTACTGTTACGGCACCCAACAATGTCTGCGCCGACACATATTTTATTGATGTAAGGGTGCACCCCTATGTAAAGGCAGACTTCAGCTTCCCCCTGAGTGAAAGCTGCACACCTTTCGAACTTGAATTTACCAACTCGTCGACAGGGGCAGAAAACTTTACCTGGAATTTCGGAGACGGAACAGAAATCATAACCGGCAGCCAGGGGAATGTCTCCCACACCTTCGTCAATTCCGGCTTCAGCAATGATCAATATTTTAATGTAAGCCTGGTTGCAGAAAACTTTGCAGGATGTTCAGACAATATTGTGAAAGTTGTAAAAGCCTACCATGAAATTGAGGCTGATTTTAATGCATCGGTATCGGAGGACTGCCATCCGCTTGTGGTCGATTTTGAAAACCTCACAAGGGGAGCTGACAGGTATGAATGGGATTTCGGTGATGGTGCAGGGTCAACTGAGAGGGAACCTTCACATGTTTTCACCAATACGGGCAGTGCTCCTCTAACACGAACGGTAACCTTGTCGGTTTTTTCGGGCGACTACTGTACCGATCAGCATACAATGGAGATCACGGTTCATCCCAATCCGCGGGCCAGGTTCGGGATAGACAACGCTACCTGGTGCCCGCCGTTCGATATGCCGATAGATAACAGCACGATTGACGGCGATTTATATACATGGCATTTCGGCGACGGAACAAGTACAATAACATCATCGACAGATCGCTTTTATCATACCTATGATAATCCTGAAGATGATATAATAACATATACACTCCGACTGGTTGCAGAAACGGAATTCGGATGCAAAGATTCAACCAGCCAGATTGTACGGATGTACCCCCGTGTCAATGTCAATTTTATATCAGAAACCGAAGGCTGCAGTCCGCTGAGTGTTGATTTTGAGAATCTCACTACAGGGGCAGTCAATTATAACTGGGATTTTGGCGACGGAATGGGTATCGGCATCAGCGATCCGCACCATGTATATTTCAACAACTCGATGAATGAAATAACCTATAATGTGGAGCTTACGGGTATATCTGAATACGGTTGCACCGACTCAAAAGATTACGATATAACGGTTTATCCCCAGCCTGAAGCAGAATTCTCAGTATCACCGGTTTTCCAGGATTATCCTTCGGTAACTGTTGATCTTGAAAACGCAAGTAAAGAGGGGATATGGAATTACAGGTGGGATTATGATGACGGCAATACAAGTGGTGAACGTGATCCGGGAAGTTATGAGTTCGGCGACTGGGGAGAGTATAATATCAGGCTTAATGTATGGAATGATCAGTGTGCCGATTCATCCAGTCACCGCATATTTATCCGTCCACCGGTGCCGGTTGCAGCATTTGACCCGCTGGATCCGGGATGTGAGCCACACACCGTGCATTTCAGAAACAATTCCATTTACGGGCATAGTTATTACTGGGACTTTGACGATGGAAACACCTCGCGGGAGATAGAACCTACACACACTTTTACCGGATACGGTGTTTACAATGTGAAGCTGATTGTAACAGGAGAAGGTGGAGAGAGCTATACCTACAGGCCGGTGGAGGTTTACCGGAAGCCTGTAGTCCATTTTTTCGCAGTACCCGATACAGTACTGCTGCCAAATGAAAAGGCACAGCTGTATAATATGTCTGAATACGGGGTCAGGTATGAGTGGGACTTTGGCGATGGCAACTATTCGGCAGAAAAAGATCCGGCCCATCTGTATACAGAACTGGGGGTATACGATATAAGCCTTGCGGTATGGACCGAACATGACTGTACAGACAGGATGTACCTGGAGCAGGCAGTTACAGTGACCGGCAGCGGTGAGATCATCTTTCCCAATGCATTCAGACCAGATCGCTCAGGACCATCCGGGGGGTGGTATGATCTTGCCGACCCGCACTCAAACACAATCTTCAGGCCTTACTGGGATGGAGTATCAGAATACAGACTGAGGATATATAACAGGTGGGGAGAGTTCCTGTTTGAAAGCAATGATGTAATGCAGGGATGGGACGGTTATTACCAGGGCCGCTTGTCCAAACAGGATGTTTATGTATGGAAGGTGTGGGTTAGCTTCAACAACGGAACATCGATGGTAAAAGCCGGAGATGTAACATTGTTAAGGTAAAGGCATAATAGTTCCAACCTGCCCTATCATCCGAACAAATCAGGTTAATCAGGCCAAACCTTATACCGGTTTATATTACCCAAAGAATATCAGGTTATTGTAAATGGCATATAACCGATAATAAATTGTTGCCAGCTTAAAAATAATTTGTTCATTTGATAAATTATTGTTTATTTTGGTATTTAATTACTCAATCTTCCACAATGTCGAAAGTAGTATCGATTTCTGAGGCAGCATCTATTGCGCTGCATGGCATGATCCTGATTGCCAGGTCAGAGCCGTCTATTAATGTTATGCAGATTGCCGAGAAGACAGGAGCCAGCAAGCATCACGTGGCCAAAATAATGCAGCGGCTGGCTAAAAACAATTACCTGAGTTCGCACAGGGGGCCGAGTGGTGGATTCACGCTTAAAAAGAGTCCGGAGGACATCACATTTCTCGAGATCTACGAAACCATTGAGGGCAGCATTGAAGTTACCCCTTGTCCGCTAGACAAACAGGTCTGCCCGTTCGATAAATGCATAATGAACAATGTTACCAACGAAATGACTCTCCGGTTCAGGGCGCATCTTCAAAAGCAGACACTTGACCAGTATTTATAACAACTCATGGGTGCCGAACCACTTTAGACTCGTTCTAAATTAATCTCTTTTTCTTGTTTTATTACAATTCGACTTGCAGGTATTTTTTTTATACTATATATTTGGGTATTTAATTACTTATTTACCTTTAAGTAATAAAGCGCTAATAATGAAAAGAGAAATCATAAAAATAGATGAGGATAAGTGCAACGGTTGCGGATTATGTATTCCCAACTGCCATGAAGGGGCCTTGCAGATAATTGATGGCAAGGCGCGGCTGATCAGCGATTTGATGTGTGACGGACTGGGTGCCTGTATTGGCCATTGTCCTGAAGGCGCCATGGAGATAGAGGTTCGCGATGCGGCTCCTTATGACGAAATTCAGGTAATGGAAGAGATGGTGAAAAAGGGCCGTAATACAGTAACTGCCCATATGAAGCATCTCAAAGATCACGGAGAATTTGCGTTTCTGAAACAGGCTGTGGGATTTCTAATGGAAAATGCCGGCAGCGTAAACTTCCCCGTAAGGGAAGTTATTCAGCAGGTGCACTCCTACCATCCCGGCGAAGAAGAGCATCACCAACATGAAACAACCGGCGAGCCGCCTGAGGCAGGTAAAACTATGTCAGGTGGTGGCTGCGGAGGCGCTATTACGGGCGCAACAATTGCAGGCATTTCAGCAGGGAACGCGGTTCATGATGGTCGCATTACAAAAGGGGGCAACTCGCATGGCGGCGGATGCCCGGGATCAAGGTCAATGAGTTTCGCCGCCCCGGTCAAAAACGGTACTCCGGATGCTCCAACGGCTGGCGCTGACAACAATGCAGGGTCGCCTGCAGGCAATACCTCCCAGCTTACCCAGTGGCCTGTACAGATGCACCTTATCAATCCACAGGCAGCCCATTTCAGGGGATCGGACCTGCTTCTGGCAGCAGATTGCGTGGCTTATTCGGCGGGCAATTTCCATAACGATTATCTTAAAGGGAAAACCCTTGCCATTGCATGCCCGAAACTGGACTCCAATAAAGAGGTATATTTAGAAAAGCTGGTGCGGCTTATCAATGAGGCACGCATCAACACTCTTACTGTAATGAAGATGGAGGTGCCGTGCTGCGGGGGAATTGAGCAAATCGCGCTGAAAGCGGCAGAAACTGCTTCGCGCAAGGTGCCTATAAAATCAATAACAGTAGGTGTTCAGGGAAATATCCTGGGTGAGCAGTGGCTGTGACATTTATAAAATAAACAAAACAGATCCGGTGGTTTGAAACAAGAATTGCTTTTTTTTGTCTTATATAATCAGTTAATATTATATTTTTAAGGCCTGATTGAACTTCCATATACAATAATCTACGGGTTTCTAATTCCCGGTGATGCCGGATGTTTCAACAGAGAACTATAAATCAACTGATTAACAGACAAATTAATGAAACAGGCAAAGACAGAGAGGATCTGGAACATAGTATCAATGTTCGTTTACGTTCTTTTACTTATTGTTTTGGGAACCCTTTTAAAAGACAGGGGTATAAGCATTAGTGATATAAGCATTTTTGAACTGCTGCTTATATGCATTGCCACCTACAGGATGACACGGCTGATGGTATACGACCGGATTTTCAAGTTATTCAGGGATATCAGCCGCTCAATTGAAAATTCAGGATTCGGAGCTTCCATAAAGACCATCCTTACCTGTCCGTGGTGTGCCGGTGTATGGATATCTCTGTTCAATGTCGGGATCTTTTTCCTTGTCCCCTTTGGCGAGCTCTTTATCTATGTTATGGCTATTGCAGGATTGGCTACGCTTTTCCAGCTTAGTGTCAATATTCTGGGAATGACTGCCGAAGAAAAACAGATCGATCTGAAAAAGAAACGGGAAAAATCCGGTTTCAAAAAGCCCTGATTCAGATTCGAAAGCCCTGGATCAACTTCGGAAAGCCCTGCACAGCTCCAGGTAAACCTTGAATAAATTTCAGAAAGCCCTGATTCAGTTTCAACGAGCCCTTATCCCCGGGCTGCGTATTTAAACTTATACCTGAAACGGCATGCTCCCCGGCCAGGGTCCCTTATCAACATATTGAATTACCCGGAAATTCATTAAATCCCGGGATTCAGCGGATACGCAATGTGCCGGCCAATATGCCACAAGCAGCGCCGGCTTTTACATAATTCAGATTTTTTAACAACTAAAACCAGCTTAAATTATGAGTATGTTTTGTTATCAGTGCCAGGAAGCGGCAAAAGGTACAGGTTGTACCATTAAGGGAGTTTGCGGTAAAACAGATGATGTTGCCGGACTCCAGGATGTGCTGATGTTCGTAGTAAAAGGCATTTCCATCTACACTACTACCGCACGTAAGGCGGGTATCGAAAAACCGGAGATCAACAAATTCATTGTTGACTCTCTTTTTGCCACAATTACCAATGGCAATTTTGACCGTGAAGTTTTCATCAGGATGATCCAGGAGGGACTGGAACACAGGAACAAACTGAGGCTTGTGCTTGAGAGGGATGGAATAGCTCCTGAAGAGCCGCTGCACGAATCGGCTACATGGCAGGCATTCACTGCCGATGAGTTTGACAGGAAAGCCCAGACTGTGGGTGTTCTGGCAACAGAGAACGAAGATGTGAGATCTTTGCGTGAACTGGTGATCTACGGTGTCAAAGGGATGGCTGCATATACTGAACATGCGTGGAACCTTGATCACGAAGATCCTGCACTGTACTCCTTTATGCAGGATGCAATGGTTGCCACAACACGCGATCTTAGCGTTAATGATTTGGTTACACTTGTGATGGAGACAGGTAAGCACGGGGTGACTGCAATGGCTCTTCTCGACAAGGCCAACACCTCAGCCTACGGAAACCCGGAGATCACAAAAGTGAATATCGGAGCAGGAAGTAATCCCGGCATCCTTATCAGCGGTCATGACCTGAAAGATATGCAGGAGCTTCTGGAGCAGACCGAAGGTACAGGAGTTGATGTTTACACGCACAGCGAAATGCTGCCGGCAAACTATTACCCGGCTTTCAAGAAGTACAAGCATTTCGTGGGTAACTACGGAAGCTCATGGTGGAAGCAGAAAGAGGAATTTGAAACTTTTAACGGTCCGGTTCTGTTCACCACAAACTGCATCGTGCCACCGCCGTCAAAGGCAACCTACAGCGACAGGGTTTATACCACAGGTGCGGCAGGATTCTCAGGATTTCCGCATATAGCCGAACGCGAAAAGGGAGGGAAAAAAGACTTTTCGGCTATCATTGAGCATGCGAAAAAATGCCAGGCCCCGGTGGAGATTGAAAAAGGTGAGATAGTTGGCGGATTTGCACATGCGCAGGTATTTGCCCTGGCCGACAAGGTTGTGGATGCAGTAAAAAGCGGTGCTATCAGGAAATTCTTCGTAATGGCTGGTTGCGACGGCAGGATGAAAGACCGGCACTACTACACCGAGTTTGCCGAAAAACTGCCGAAGGACACAGTTATCCTTACAGCAGGATGCGCCAAGTACCGCTACAATAAATTGCCCCTTGGCGATATCGGAGGCATTCCGAGGGTTCTTGACGCAGGCCAGTGCAACGACTCATATTCACTTGCCGTGGTTGCCATGAAGCTCAAGGAGATCTTCGAGCTGAACGATATAAACGAGCTGCCTATAGCCTACAACATTGCATGGTATGAGCAGAAAGCCGTTATCGTCCTTCTCGCGCTCCTTTCACTTGGCGTGAAGAACATCCACCTCGGCCCCACCCTGCCCGCGTTCTTGTCGCCAAACGTAGCAAACGTGCTGGTCGAGCAGTTCGGAATCGGTGGGATAACAACCCCTGACGAAGATGTTAAAATGTTCCTCAACTGATTTTAATTTATACCGGGAGATGGCCTTTTCTCCCGGTATTATTTTATTAACTTGCCTGGAGTTATATCCCTTTCGGGGAAAAGGTATTATCCCTGATCCATAATTAAAACCTGATCATGACAAAAGATAAATTGATTTGTACCTGTATGGAAATCTACGAAAGTGAAATAGTTAAAGCCATAAAGGATAAGAATCTAATCACGGCAGAAGAGGTGGGTGATGAGACCGGTGCAGGCACCGTTTGTGGTGAGTGCATTGAAGATATCGAAGAGTTGCTTAAAATTACCCGTTAACCATTCACTGAAGGCACCCTGAAAAAAATATAAATTTCGCATAATACATCGATGGCTCTGCCTGTTGTATTTTATTGTATTTTTGGGTTATATGTACAACTGGACCTAAAATATTGATATATGCAATATAAAGATTATTATAATATTCTGGGTGTTTCAGGAAGTGCCACACAGGATGAAATAAAAAAGGCTTACCGTAAGCTTGCTGTAAAATACCATCCTGATAAGAATCCCGGTGATAAAAATGCAGAGGATAAGTTCAAGCAGGTAAGTGAGGCTTATGAAGTGTTGAGGGATCCGGAGAAGAGAAAAAAATATGATCAGCTGGGTTCCGATTGGAATAAGTATGATTATGCAAGAGAAGGAGCTGGAGGTGGATTTGATCCTTCAAGTTTCAAAGGGTCAGGAGGAAGAGGACGGTCCTACAGATTTGAAACGGGATTTGACGACATGGATGACGTGTTTTTTGGCGGCGGTGATTTCTCTGACTTTTTCAAAACCTTTTTCGGAGGAATGGGTGGACATGCAGATACAGGACGCCGGACTAAAAGAGGGGTTAAGGGTCAGGATTTCAGTGCTGAGATCGAATTATCCATTTATGAAGCGTACCATGGTACTACCAGGACATTTAATTTAGATGGAGAAAAGATCAGAGTTAAAATCAAGCCTGGTGCCTTTGAAGGCCAGGAATTGAGGATAAAAGGCAAGGGAGGAAAACCTTCCACAGGTGGTGAAAGAGGAGATATATATGTAAAGATCAGGATAAAACCTGATAATAAATTTAAAATTGACGGCCATAATCTGATCAGGGAGGCTCCTGTTGATCTGTATACTCCGTTACTTGGGGGGCAACTTACAATAGACACGCTTTCAGGAAAGGGTAAACTTACCATTCCTAAAGGTACCCAGCCAGATAGCAGGCTCAGGCTCAAAGGTAAGGGAATGCCTGTTCATGGTAAAACAAATACGTTTGGTGATATGTTCGTAAAA
>SKND01000385.1 GCA_007120695.1 Bacteroidales bacterium
GTTTCAGTTTTTCCCGGGTACACCTCCAGGGCTTTTTCCAGGCAGATGAGCGCCTTTTTCAGGTCTTCGCTCTTAAGCACATATGCTATTCTCACCTCACTGCGTCCCAGTCCCCTTGTCGAATAGAACCCCGAGGCAGGAGCCAGCATGACGGTCTCGTTATTATACTCAAAATCACTCAGCAGCCACTGTGAGAATTTATCCGCATCATCAACCGGCAGCCTTGCAGTGGTGTAGAAAGCCCCTTTGGGCATGGGACAGACAACCCCTTCTATTTTGTTGAGCATCTTCACCATCAGGTTCCGCCTTTCAATATACTCCTTCTGCACATGATCAAAATATTCTGCCGGTGTGTCGAGAGCTGCTTCACCCACTATCTGGCCGAATGAAGGGGGACTTAGTCGTGCCTGGGCAAATTTGATTGCTGTTGATATTACCTCATCGTTTTTGGTTACCAGTGCACCTATTCTCACCCCGCAGGCTGAATATCTTTTGGAAACCGAATCGATAAGGATGACATTCTGCTCTGCCCCCTTTATATGCATTGCAGAGAAATGCGAGAGGCCGTCATAGCAGAACTCGCGGTAAACCTCATCTGAGAACAGGTACAGGTCATGCTTTTTGATCAGCTCACCGAGCTGTTCCATCTCCTCTCTGGAGTAGAGGTAACCGGTGGGATTGTTTGGATTGCAGATAATCACCCCTTTTGTTTTCGAAGTTATAAGCTTCTCAAAATCGGCAATGGGAGGCAGCGCGAACCCGGTTTCAATCGATGAGGTTACCGGCACGATCTTAACCCCGGCCGTGATGGCAAAACCATTGTAATTGGCATAGAACGGTTCCGGCAAAATCACCTCGTCGCCGGGATTAAGGCATGACATCAGCGCGAACAGTATCGCCTCCGACCCGCCGGTAGTGATCATTATCCGGGTATGATCAACGTCAATATTAATATTCCTGTAGTATTCTGCCAGTTTGCGGCGGTACGATTCATTGCCCGCAGAGTGGCTGTATTCAACCACTTTCAGAGTATTATTATGTATGGCATCCAGGGCCACCTGGGGGGTCGGGATATCCGGCTGGCCGATGTTCAGGTGGTAAATTTTCCGTCCCTTCCTTTTTGCCTCTTCGGCGTAAGGGACCAGCTTTCGTATTGGTGAAGCAGGCATCTGTCTGCCTTTTTCTGAAATTTCCGGCATAAGGCTAAAAGTTTTATTGAATCACAAACAAAAATAGCTTTTTGAGGCAAATAAAAGAATGACAAATGTTGGAATAAACCCAGTCTTGCCAAATTGTCCGGAAAACCGGTCCGTTTCTCTTCTCAGCCTTATTGCTTCCGGCAAAAGAGACCAATAATCATAAACTTTTTTAATTTTGACAACCCGGGAGTTTTCACCCGGAATTGATTATTTTTGCGTTCTTCGGCACCCAGGGTAATGGTTCTGCAACAGCCGGATTTTAGCCTGACAACAGGGCCCCTGAACTGAAAACAATTAAACGTTTAATATCAATAGTTTTATACGAATGAACATTCCCTCAAAGTACAACCCCGCAGAAACAGAAGAAAAATGGTATCAGAACTGGATCGTTAACGGCTATTTTAATTCAGTGCCGGACGACCGCGAACCTTACACCATAGTCATACCGCCTCCCAACGTGACCGGTGTGCTTCATATGGGGCACATGCTCAACAATACCATCCAGGATATACTGGTACGGCGTGCCCGGATGATGGGCAAAAATGCCTGCTGGGTGCCGGGTACAGATCACGCCTCAATTGCCACTGAGGCAAGGGTTGTGGCCAAGCTTAAAGCTGAGGGAATAGATAAATCGAAGCTTTCGCGGAAGGAATTCCTTGAGCATGCCTGGGAGTGGAAGGAGAAGCATGGCGGTATAATTCTCGAGCAGCTTAAGAAGCTGGGGGCGTCGTGCGACTGGTCGCGTACCGCCTTTACGATGGATCAGGGGTATTCGGAAAGTGTAATTAATGTTTTTATCGACCTCTATAAAAAGGGTCTTATTTACCGCGGTGTGCGGATGGTCAACTGGGATCCGCAGGCCAAAACGGCGGTATCGGACGAAGAGGTGATATACAAGGAGCTCAACTCAAAACTTTACCATGTACGTTACAAAGTAGAAGGGGAGGAGGACTGGGTGACAATTGCAACTACCCGGCCCGAGACCATCCTTGGCGATACGGCAGTCAGCGTTAACCCCAATGACGGAAGGTTCAGCCATCTTCACGGGAAAAAGGTGGTAGTGCCCATGGTCAACCGGGTAGTACCAATTATTACCGACGATTATGTCGATATGGAATTCGGTACAGGCGCCCTGAAGATAACCCCCGCGCACGACATAAACGACTACGAGATAGGAATCAGGCATAACCTCGAAGTGATCGATATTTTTAATGACGATGGCACCCTGAGCGAAAAGGCTGAAATCTTTGTCGGGATGGACAGGTTCGAAGCAAGGGAAGCTACCGTTAAGATGCTTACTGATGATGGATACATGGTCAGGGTTGAGGATTATATCAATAAGGTTGGATATTCCGAACGCACCGATGCTGCCATAGAACCCAGACTGTCAATGCAGTGGTTCTGCAGGATGGGTGAGATGTCCGGTCCTGCACTTGAAAATGTAATGAACAGCAACATCCGGTTCCACCCCGTGAAATTCAAAAACACATACAGGCACTGGATGGA
>SKND01000342.1 GCA_007120695.1 Bacteroidales bacterium
CACATCTGATTTATTTTGATAAAAGTGACTAATAGTGCATGTGAAATCGACGAAGTCAAATCCTCATGGTATGTACATGACCTTTTGCGAACTTAAGTTGATGAGGATTTCTTCTGTTAAAAAGCCAAAATTTTGTCAAAATAAAATAAACAAAATTTTAACCTGCGGTTGATTATACATGTTATTATTAGTTCTATTCGAATTCTTAGTCAGATGTATAATTGACTTACAGAAGGAAACACTTCGTTTTAACTTATATAATTTAACTTAATCAGTTTATTTAACATTTAATAAGGTGTTTGATAAGTGGACTGATTTGCTTTTCAATCCGTTGAATCCTCATGAAATGTTATTATACTTTGATTTATAAAGTGTTGATGAGGATTTCACATAAATTTTTTTCATCTTGATTGTGTGTATTTTAAGCTGAAAAAAATTGACTTCGTCGATTTTGCATGCTGTTGTCAGTGCATTGTACAATTTTATTCAGATGCAAAATTCATGTATATTTGTGGTTACAGTTTAAATGATTTGTTGAAGTTAAGGTACGATGTCAATATATTGTCGAGGATGTTCCAACATAATAGCAGAATCAGATGTCAGTCACAGCAAGCATTGTTCGTGCAATAGTCTTGATGTATACGACTGGATGTCTGATTTTGGCGATCTTCCCGTGAAACATGATCTTGTTGAGATAAGATTTAAAAATACCAGGAAGGGTTTTTACAGGAATGTGAATAAGCTTTTACTTGAGAAAGGCGAAGTAGTGGCCGTTGAATCTTCTCCCGGCCATGACATCGGTATTGTATCCCTCAGGGGTGAGCTTGTTTTAGAGCAGATGCGTAAATACAATGTATCTCCTGATGATGAGAGCCTCAAGAAAATATACCGGAAAGCCAAACCGGCAGATATAGAGAAATGGAAAGAGGCAATATCCCTCGAGGTGCCAACCATGTTAAGAGCCAGGGAGATCACTGCAGACATGAAACTGAACATGAAGATTGGCGATGTCGAGTACCAGGGCGATATTACAAAGGCAATTTTTTACTATATAGCCGAAGAGAGGGTGGATTTCAGGGAGCTGATCAAAGTGCTGGCAGAGGAGTTCAGGATCAGGATAGAGATGAGGCAGGTCGGAGCCAGGCAGGAGGCAGGAAGGATAGGGGGCATCGGTGCATGTGGCCGGCAGTTGTGCTGCAGTTCCTGGCTGACAAACTTTACCTCGGTAACAACAAATGCTGCCAGGATCCAGGAGATTTCACTTAATCCCCAAAAGCTTGCCGGCCAGTGCAGTAAATTGAAATGCTGCATAAACTACGAAGTTGAGGTGTACAGTGATGCCAAAAAGGAGTTTCCCGATCTTACACTTGTGCTGGATACCCTGGAGGGCCAGTATTACTTTCAGAAAGCCGATATATTCAAGAAGATTATCTGGTACTCCGGCAGTGCCGACTCGGCTATGAATATGACATCAATTCACATCGAAAGGGCCAGGGAGATAATTGCTATGAACAGGAATGGTAAAAAGCCTGCCAAACTGGTTGAACAGACCGAAATAGTAATTGATGAACGCGACCACAAGGAAGATTTTCTTGTTAATGACAGCCTTACCCGTTTTGATGATGCGGCGAGGCCCTCGAAAAAGAAAAAGAAAAAGAACCGTAAAAAAAGGAATAAGTTTAAAGGACCGAAGAATGACATGTAAAGGAGATATAATAAAGCATGGGCGTTACATAGACTGAAAAGCCAGATATCCTTATCATGAATTAGTGATAATATTGTTAAATAAACTGATAACTATACTTTATACAAATGCAACCCTGTGATTCAATCCGTGGCATTTCTCTGATATTTTTGATAGCCATTCTTATGACGGCCTGCAACGAAAATGTTGTTTATGAAAGCAACCAGAGGATACCGGGTAATGAGTGGAGTCGCTTTGATTTGCATCGGTTTGAAGTAGAGATAGATGATACGGTGAATGCTCACAACCTGCTGATCAATGTCAGGAATACGGGCGAATATCCCAGGAGCAACCTTTTCCTGTTTGTGTCTGCCTCATCTCCGTCAGGTGCATTTACCCGTGATACACTTGAGTTCATTCTTGCCGAACCTTCTGGTAAATGGCTGGGAAAAGGATTCGGGAGTGTATGGCAAAACCGGTTTTACTACCGCAGGAACGTTCGTTTCCCCGAAAGGGGAATATACCTGTTTGAATTTGAACAGGCAATGCGGTTTGATGACCTGCCTGGAATTCTGGATATAGGTTTGCGTATTGAGAAATCTGATCGTTAATGCTCCTTAAGTTATAGATGTGGCAAAAAAAAAACTGGCGCGGTTTGCCGAGATGAGGCAGTTTGACAATGTGATAGAGGCAACGGCCGAAGAGGTGCTAAACAGCAGGCATCCGTTATACGGCAGATGGGCAGACGGTTTTTTCGGATCGCAGGGTCCAATCACCCTTGAGCTTGGTTGCGGGAAAGGGGAGTATACCGTGCAGATGGCAAAGATGTTCAGGGAAAGAAATTTCCTGGGTGTTGACATTAAGGGGGCAAGGATGTGGAAAGGCGCCAGGCAGGCTGTTGAGGAGGGCATAATGAATGCCGGATTTCTGAGGACACGCATAGAGATGATCTCCTCATTTTTTGCTCCCGGGGAGATAGACCAGATTTGGCTTACATTTCCTGATCCGCAGCTTAAGAAGGCCAGAAAGAGGCTTACTTCAGCTGCTTTTCTTAACAGGTACAGGAGGTTTTTAAGGGAAGGAGGAACGGTACACCTTAAGACCGACAGCATAGAGCTTCATGACTATACCCTTTCTGTCATACAGGAAAACGGACTGGAGACAGAGGATGCAACTGATGATCTTTACGGAAGGGGAGAGACCAGCGAGATACTTTCGATTAAAACATTCTATGAGCAGCAGTACCTTGATCAGGGGAAACCAATTTCATACCTGCGGTTTCGTCTTGATGGTCCGCCCGAAATTACCGAACCGGATGAAGAGTGATGATAAGGGATTCTTTGATAATGTTTTGCGTGTAACATGCCTGATACCGGAAGGAAGAGTCAGCACTTATGGTGCTATAGCCAGATACCTTGGTTCGGGCCGGTCTGCACGGATGGTTGGCTGGGCTCTTAATAATTGCCACTCATCGGGTGAATTTATACCCGCTCACCGGGTTGTCAACCGGAACGGATTGCTTACGGGTAAGCATCACTTCGGCACTCCGGGGGCAATGCAGCAACTCCTTGAAAATGAGAATATACAAGTTATTGACGACACAGTGCTTGATTTTAAAAGGCTTTTCTGGGATCCCTGCACGGAATTATGATTTTTTATCTGTCTGCGTATAATTTTTTTATGCGTCTGTGTGTAATTTTACGCAGAAAAAATTGACCTGAAGGTCGATTTTGCATGCTGTGGTCAGTGCGTTTTACGATTTTATTTAGATGCAAAATTTAATGTATATTTGCAGGTAGATTATATTTGGTTTAAATACTAATAGTGTGATTTAAGAGACTGTTTCTTCGAATTTTCACGGCGCCTTTGAAAACCTGAAGTATTAATTGTCAGGAGGGACTTGCCGGCATGAACTGACAAATGATAAAAAATGAAGTTAAGCAAGGAGACTGTATTGGAGCTGTTAAAGAGTATTAATCACCCCGGATCAGGGAAAGATATAATATCCCTGTCAATGGTGGAGAACCTAGAGGTTGAAGAGGGAAGGGTAAGTTTCAGCATCAATACAGGGAATCGCAAGGATCCATTTTCCAAATCAATAAGAAATGCTTGTGAGAAGGCTTTAAAATCAGCTTTTGGCGATTCACTTGATGTATCAGTCAATATTATAACTCAGCAGCCGAAACCGGAAATTGACAAACCTGTACTGCCCGGTGTCAGGAATATCATTGCCATTGCCTCGGGAAAAGGGGGCGTTGGGAAATCAACCGTGGCTGTAAACCTGGCCGTTGCACTTGCACAAAAGGGTTCCAGGGTGGGACTGATCGATGCCGATATATACGGGCCCTCTGTACCGGGTATGATGGGAGCCAAAGAGGCCAGGCCACGGGTAAGGGAGGAAAATGGGAAGCAGGTCATTGTTCCTGAAGAAAAATACGGAGTCAGGTTTCTTTCAATAGGATTGTTTGTGGCTGCCGAAAATGCGCTGGTATGGCGGGGACCAATGGCAACAGGTGCGCTGAAGCAACTTATAAATGATGCCGACTGGGGTGAGCTGGACTACCTAATCGTTGACCTCCCCCCTGGCACAAGTGATATTCACCTGACTCTTGTACAGGAGGTAGCTGTTACCGGAGCGGTTATTGTAAGCACTCCCCAGGAGGTGGCCCTTGCCGATGTTATAAAGGGAGTTTCAATGTTCACCAGTGACGACATTGCCGTGCCTGTTCTCGGACTGGTTGAAAACATGGCATGGTTCACGCCCGCTGAACTGCCTGAAAACCGTTACTACATTTTCGGTAAGGGTGGATGCAGGGACCTGGCAGAAAAAATGAACCTTCCACTATTGGCCGAGATCCCGATTGTACAGGGGATCAGGGAGGGCGGTGATTCAGGCAAACCGGTTGCCCTGACGGATGATATTTCAGGCAATGCCTTTTCATTGTTAGCCGACAGACTGGTTGAGGAGGTGGACAGGCGCAATGCATCCATGGAACCCACACAGAGAGTAAAAATAAGGCAGTAGATAATTAATAATTACATAATCAATAGTTAATAATATGTCAAAGGAAGAGTTATTGAAAAGCGTTGCAACAACACTTGAAAAAGTAAGGCCATACCTGCAGGCAGATGGCGGTGATATAGAGGTTGTCGAACTATCTGACGACAATGTGCTGAAAGTGAGACTTACAGGCGCTTGTCACGGTTGTCCCTTCAGCATGCAGACACTAAAGGCCGGCGTTGAACAGGCAATAAAGAGCGATATACCGGAAATTAAAGAAGTAGTATCAGAATAGCCTTTTTTAGTTGTCGGCAAAATATGTAGGTGATTTTGCAGTTATTGTATAAAGCAATCTGAATTAAAACTCCCTTATAGCTGCATTTATGTGTGTAAGACTGAGGAATTTTACAGCCTTTATCATAATAATGATCGTTGCCTCATGCTCTACACAGAGGAATACCCTGATAACGCGCACTTATCACCAGGTAACGGCTAAATACAATACCTATTTCAATGGAAGGGAGAGCTTCAGGACAGGGGTAAGGAGAGCTGAACAACAATTCCGTTACGATTATAATAAGATATTACCGGTTTTTCTGTATACCGACCCCGATATTGCAAGGTCTGTCGGACCGCAAATGGATCGTGCAATAGACAAGGCCTCAAAGGTAATTGCCAACAAATCCATTACTGCAAGACCCAGTGAGAGTGGCGGGTTGTTCGGCGGAAGGGATGAGCAGTTTTATAAGCAAAATGAGTATAACAAATGGGTCAGGGAGAGCTATCTTCTTGCCGGTAAGGCCCATTTCCACAAGCATGATTTCGCTCCGGCAATACAGGCGTTCCTGTTCATAATAAGAATGTACGGGATTCATGACATCCGCCATGAGGCTAAGATATGGCTGGCCCGCACCTATACCGAATCGGGCAGGTACAACGAAGCCCGGCTGACGTTCGAAGAGATGCAAAATGACCCGGAATTTCCGGATGACCTGGACGCTGAGCTCTTTTCTTCCATCGCACATTTTCACCTGAAGCAGAACCGGCTTAGTGATGCCCTTATAAACCTGGAGAGGGCGCTGGAGGATGCAGGTGACAAAGATACACGGGCACGTTATACATATATTCTTGCCCAGTTGTATGAGCGTACAGGCGATTATCAGAGGGCTTCGGAGTATTATGACCGGGTTGTGAGATTGAATCCGGAATACGATATGGTTTTCAATGCCCGTATCAGCCGCGCCGGTGTGTACCAGACAGGTAGCGGTGAGACCGGTACTTTTATAAGAGACCTGGAGAGAATGCTGAGGGATGATAAAAACCGGGATTTCCAGGATCAGATATATTATGCTCTTGGTAATATCTACCTGAGAAATGGTGATGAGGAGAATGCGATAAGAAATTATTCACTTTCTGCCGGGGCACCGGGGGAGAATCCTTCACAGAAGACGGTTACCTACCTGGCACTTGCAGATATTTATTTTAGCCGCCCCGATTATATGACGGCCCAGGCCTACTATGACTCGGCTGTGATCAATATGGGGCAGGGATTTCCTGACCGGATTGAAATATCCGAAAAGAGGGATATGCTTACCGGGCTGGTAACAAACATAAGGCAGTATGAGCTGGAGGATAGTGTCCAGGTTCTTGCTGCAATGACTCAGGCTGAACGTAACAGGGTAATAGATAATATCATTGCAATGGTCAGGGAAGATGAGGCGGAGGCCCGGAGACAGGAACAGCTTGCACAGCAAACTCCGCAATACAGGACAGCACGATCGGCCCAGGCAGCCAGGCAACAGGCTCAGCGTACCGGCGACGGCAACTGGTATTTCTATAACCCTTCGGCAGTAACCTTTGGTGAGAATGAGTTTGAATCATTATGGGGCGACAGGCGGCTTGAGGATAACTGGAGGCGCTCTAACAGGCAGGTGGTAATACAGGATGAGTTTGCAATGATTGATGATTTTGACAGTGATACGGAAGAAGAAGATGATGTGGTTACCGATATTGGGAGCAGGGAGTATTACATGAGAAATATTCCTCTCACCGAACAGGCAATGGAGGCATCACATGAGAGATTGCAGGAGGCTCTTTACAGCATGGGAACAATTTTCAGGGATGATCTGCAGGATTACAGACGGTCGGCCGAAGCATTCGAAGAACTTGTAAGGCGGTACCCGGAAGGGGACCTTGCTCTGCCGTCACTCTATGAGCTACACAGGGTTAATCTTATGGATAACAACAACAGTGCAGCGGAACGGTTTAAAGACCTGATTGTATCGGGTTATCCGGAAAGTTACTACGCCGCTGTTCTGACAAACCCAAATTTTTTCAGAGAGTACGAGGAACAGGTCCAGGCTGCCGGGAGATATTATGAAGAGACATTTGAAATGTTCAGGTCAGACAGGTATGAGCAGGTGATTGAAAGAGCCATGTATGCGTCAGCAACCTGGCCCGACAGTCCCCTGATACCGAGGTTCGAGTACCTGCAGACTCTCTCCTACGGATCAAGGGGGAATATGCCTCTTTTCAGGGATATGCTTGAGGAGTACACTCAAAAATATCCTGATACGGAAATGGCCCAAAATGCCAGGGAGTTTATAGCCTACCTTGATGACGATTACCCCGAAATTATTCATTATGCCGAGGTTCCCGTTGTTCAGGATATATACAGTGGCGGCCATGAAGGAGACCACTACTTTGTTTTAATAGCAGACAACAGGCAGGAGCTTATCAACAGGATGGTATTCAACATTGTTAATTTCAATGTTGATAATTTTGCGAGACTCAACCTGAACGTTTCCAGCCATAACTTCAGCACCAATTACCAATTGCTGAGGGTCGAGGGATTGAACAGTTTTTCTGAAGCCCTCGATTATCTCAGGCGGTTCTCGGCATCGGAAGAGGTATTCTCTGAGGTTGCCAGAAGTGATTTTCCGGTGTTCATTATTTCGCCCGGGAACTATCAAATATTTTTGAAAGACAGGAATATCGCCTCTTACAGAAGTTTCTTCGAAGAGGAGTACCTGAACGGCCAAAACCCTTAAAACCTATCGGATGAAGGAAATTACAATACTCTGGGCTGATGATGAAATAGACCTACTCAAACCTAATATCCTTTTTCTTGAGTCAAAAGGGTATAAAGTTATAACAGCTACCAACGGGCAGGATGCCATAGATATGGTAAGAAGCAATAATCCGGATCTGGTATTTCTTGATGAATATATGCCGGGCATCAGCGGACTACAGGCCCTGGAAGAGATCAAAGCCTCTTTCCCGGCAATTCCTGTAGTGATGATCACCAAAAGCGAGGAGGAGAATATCATGGAGGAGGCTATCGGATCGAAGATATCAGACTACCTGATAAAACCGGTGCATCCGAAACAGATTCTTCTGTCAATAAAGAAAAGCCTTGAAAATAAGAAACTTATTACAAAAAAGATAACCTCGTCGTACCAGTCGGAGTTTGGGAAGATTGGCATGGCCATAAATTCTGCGGTTGATTTTGATGACTGGACAGAGGTGTACCGGCGACTGGTTTACTGGGAGATGGAACTGGAGAGTTCATCCGATCCGGGAATGAATGAAGTTGTTGCTCACCAGAAACAGGAGGCAAACAGTGAGTTTGCAAAATTCGTTAAATCCAATTATGCATCATGGTTTGAAGAAAACAACAGCGATAAGCCTGTTCTTTCGCACAACCTTTTTGCATCAACTATTATCCCGCTGCTTGAACAACCCAAAAAGGTTGTTGTCATTCTTATAGATAACCTGCGGTATGACCAGTGGAAAGCCATACTTCCTGATATAAGGGAGTTTTACAAAGTTGACAGGGAAGAACTCTATTGCAGTATCCTGCCAACATCAACACAGTTTGCGAGAAATGCAATCTTCAGCGGCCTCATGCCATGGGATATAGAGAAACTTTATCCTCAGCTTTGGATAAATGACGATGAGGAGGGAAGCAAGAACCCTCATGAAGAGGAACTGATCAACAAACAGCTTACGAGACTGGGCAGGAGTACCCAGATCTATTATGAAAAGGTGTTGCATAAGAAAAACGGGAAAAAACTTTCGGAGAATATCTCATCGGTCATCAGTAACTCCCTTACTGTTCTTGTTTACAATTTTGTTGATATGCTCTCGCATGCCCGTACCGAGATGGATGTGATAAAGGAGCTTGCAAGTAACGACGCAGCCTACAGGTCGCTTACAACTTCGTGGTTCAGGCACTCGTACCTTCTTGACCTGTTAAAGGAACTGGCATCCCAGGATGTAAGGGTCGTTATCACCTCAGATCATGGTTCGGTAAGGGTTGACAACCCGGTGAAGGTGGTAGGGGACAGGAATACTACCACCAATTTGCGTTACAAACAGGGTAAAAACCTGAATTATAATCCAAAACAGGTGTTTGAAGTTCGTTCGCCATCAAAAGTGCACCTGCCCAGGACAAATGTCAGCTCATCATATATTTTTGCCACAGGCAATGACTTTTTTGCCTACCCCAATAATTATAATTATTATGCCAACTATTACAAGAACACATTTCAGCATGGAGGCATTTCTCTTGAGGAGATGCTGGTTCCCTGTATTTTTCTTGATCCGTTGAAATGAAACAAAAGGATATAATTGCGGTTTTTGATCTTGATAGTATTGATGCTGCTGCTGCAAATCTGATTAATACTTTTCCTGAAGCCAGGATTTTCGCATTTTATGGTGATATGGGTTCAGGAAAAACCACCTTTATAAAATCCGTGTGCCGTTCTATGGGAGTCGGTCAGTTTGTGACAAGCCCTACTTTTGCTCTTGTTAACGAATACCGTGATATAAGCGGAAAACTAAGCTTCTTTCATTTTGATTTCTACAGGATTGAAGAGGTTGATGAGGTTCTGGATATGGGGTATGAGGATTATTTTTACAGCGAAAGCTTCTGCTTTATTGAGTGGCCGGAGAAGGTAGCTGACCTGCTGCCTGACAACACTCTGAAAATCTCTATTGATGTTCTGGACAACGCTAACAGACAGATCAGGAAGCTGTAGATAAAACATTCATCTTGATAAACAGACAGAGTTAATTAAAATGCAGATGATGTAAAAAGATTTGAACTTCATTCTCTTTTTATTTAACTTGCTTTTCGCATTTTTTTAACTATTCTAATACCCTACCACAAATGACTCACCAAAAATATTACCACTCCTGGGCTTTGGGCAAAGGCAGCCTTTTGCCACAGGAAGAGGTGCTTGAGACAGGAAGGAAAAGAAAGCAGCTTGTAATAGGAATACCAAGGGAGCTTAAGGAGGATGAGAGTCGCATAGGCCTCACACCCGAAGCAGTTGAACTTTTGGTTGGCAACGGACACCAGGTAATAATTGAGACCATGGCAGGGGCGGGTGCAAATTACAGTGACAGCGACTTCAGCGAGTGCGGTGGTTTCATAATAGATAACCATTCGGAGATATTTGCAAAAAGTGATGTGGTGTTGAAAATAGCTCCTCCCGTAGTTTCGGAGATTGAGCATATGAGGGTAAACCAACTGATCGTTTCTGCCCTGAGGCACAGGATACAGGATAGTGATTTCTTTTACCGGCTAATGAAAAAGAAGGTTACCGCCATCTCCTTTGAGCATCTCAGGAATAATGAAGATTTCTTTCCCGTTATCCGCTCAATGAGCGAAATTGCCGG
>SKND01000108.1 GCA_007120695.1 Bacteroidales bacterium
CATATAATCAGTGGGATGAAGGCTGGAATTTTACCGGCATGGGACAGTTTGGCCTTTCGATGAGCTTTCTTGACACCATAATCATTGCTCTGGGCAATACAAAAATGGAAGAGTCGCTTCCGATTATTATAACTAAGGCAAGAATTTTATCACCTGATCATGAGTTTTCCCATTTCAGGGCTGTATCGGTGGCATTTGAGACAATTGGGAACAGAGCGGCGGCTCCGGTTCTTTTTGATCTGCTCAATATGGAGGGTGTTGCAGGGCATCATGTAATAACAAAAACCGATGCTGTAAGGGCGACGGTTCCAAGCCATGTTGATGTCACATTAAGAAACAATGCCTTAAGAGAGTTGCATCTTGCCAGGGCTCTTTACAGGTGTGGTGATCATTACCGGTTGGGCAGGCAGATACTTGAAAAATATGCCAACGACCTGCACGGCCACTATTTCAGGCACGCCGCAGGTATTATGGATTTAGGGTTTGTTCAGCAATAACATATGATTACGTTGTTACCTAATACCACAAAATTATGACAATAAATCGCAGGAAATTTATTAAGGGTTCGGTTGTAGCTGCAGGAGGCTTGCTTCTGCCTTCAAGTTTTGCCGGATGCCGGTCAAATGACAGGGTCCGGACCTATGATCTGGTAATATACGGTGGTACTTCGGCCGGGATTGTTGCTGCTGTTCAGGCTTCCCGGCTGGGACTCTCTGTGGTAATTATTGAACCTTCAAATCATCTTGGGGGTTTGACAACCGGTGGACTGGGCCGGACTGATGTTGGACGGGCCGATGCTATAGGTGGGATGGCCATGGAATTTTACCGGCGTATTCGAAAATATTATGATAGTGAAGCCAGATGGGTTCATGAGCCCAAAGGGGTTCAGGAAGGACAGGATGCAATGTTTAGTTTTGAGCCTCACGCTGCCATGTGGGTTTACCAGGAGATGCTCGATGAAGAATCCATCCCGGTTTTCAAAGGGGAACGTCTTGTATTAAATAATAGTGGAGTAGATAAGAGACAAAATCGTATTGAGGGGATCTTAACCGAATCTGGCAATGTATATAAGGGACGAGTGTTTATAGATGCAACCTATGAGGGCGATCTGCTTGCAATGGCAGGGGTATCATACCATGTAGGCCGCGAGGCTAACTCCGTGTATGATGAAACATTAAATGGCGTCCAGAAAATAAGAACACATAACCATATTTTCCCGGGTTTTGTTGATCCATATATTGTTGAAGGTAATCCGTCCAGTGGAATATTACCGGGTGTACACAATGAAGATCCCGGACGCGAGTTTGAAGGCGACCACCGGGTACAGGCATATTGCTTCCGGATGTGTCTGACTGATGTTCCTGAGAATCGTGTTCCTTTTGAAAAACCCGTTGGTTATGATGAGATTGAATATGAATTGTTATTCAGGAACTTTGAGGCAGGTGAGGATCGAATACCCTGGCTTCCCGGAATGATGCCCAACAGAAAGACAGATACTAATAACCGCTGGGGGTTCTCAACCAATAAGATAGGTGTGAACTATGATTACCCTGATGGTAGTTATGCACGGCGAACTTCGATAATTAAGGAACAGGAAAGTTACCAAAAAGGCCTTATGTGGACTCTGGCCAATCATCCACGTGTACCCATTGATATCAGGGAAGAGGTTAGCCGATGGGGACTGACAACCGACGAATTTCCGGAGACTGACGGTTGGCCTCCTCAAATATATGTACGTGAAGCAAGGCGGATGATTGGGGAGTACGTAATGACTGAAAATGATTGCAGGCGCGTTAGAATTGCCCGGGATCCTGTGGGTCTTGGATCTTATCAAATGGATTCCCACAATGTTCAGCGTTATATTACCAACATGGGATGCGTTCAAAATGAAGGTAATATCGAGGTTTCTCCCAGGGGGCCATACGCTATATCTTACCGTTCAATAGTGCCAAAAAAATCTGAATGTGAAAATCTGCTTGTACCGGTCTGTATTTCATCCAGCCATATCGCCTTTGGCTCTATTCGTATGGAACCCGTCTTTATGGTTCTTGGTCAGTCTGCTGCTATTGCAGCTGCAAAATCAATTAATGACGGCATTGGATTGCATGATATTAATTATTCTGAATTGAAAGTTCAACTTGAAAATAATGATCAAAGGGTGGATGTGGATACCGAACTTTTCCCTGCATTCCCTGCAGACAGGGAGATGCCCGAACAGCGCATTATTTTTGTATCAGAACCACGACCAGCGAAGTCTTGTATTGTGAGACCCGAAAACATGTAATTTTCAAAATATATCTGTTGATGAAACAGTCAATGTTTTTGTATGATCTGAAAAAATCTTAATAAACCGAATATATTATGAATAAGATATTTTATTCTTCTTTAATCATTCCATTTTGTATTTACGGTTGCGCAGAATCAGAGCCGGAAGAAAAGCAGCCGAATGTATTGTTTATAGCCATTGACGATTTAAGACCGGAATTGGGGAGCTACGGCAGTTCGGTTGCAAAATCGCCCAATATGGATAAACTTGCCGAATCTGCAAGTGTCTTTGCTAATCATTATGTAAATGTTCCGACCTGTGGAGCCTCCCGGAATAGCTTGTTGACCGGAATGCTTCCGGCGACAAGGGCTCATTTGGGTAATAATGTTATGCGGGACCTTATCTCCGGTGAACC
>SKND01000386.1 GCA_007120695.1 Bacteroidales bacterium
ATGCAGCAGCGTGATGAGTTCCAGCAAGAGCTTATGGAAGAAGAACAGGTTATGAACAGGCAGCTTCAGCACAGTATTTATGATTTCCTTGAAGAGTATAACAGGAACCGTGATTACCAGTATATTCTCAGTCATACTTTTGGCGGCCCGATACTTTATACAGACAAGAACCTGAATATTACAAAGGAGGTTATTGATGGGCTCAACAGGAAATACAGTGAAAACCAAAGGAGATAACACTTTTTCCGGTTATGGGATTTGCTGCCGGTTACCTTGAGAAACACTCCCTGTCAGATCCGTTTATTGTTCCTGCGCCTCAGCCGGGCACATCAATAATTGTTGTAATACCCAGCCTTGGTGAGTACAACCTGATTAATTCGCTCGAATCACTATACAATGCCGACATGCCTTCATGTCCGGTTGAGGTGATAGTTGTGGTTAACGCTCCTGATGGTGCAGAACAGGAGATTGTGGATGTGAACAGGTACACCGTTGAGAAAGTTCGGGAATGGGATTTGGAACATGGCTCGGAGTCATTCAGGATACATGTGATTGATGCACCTTTCTTTCCCCGTAAACATGCCGGTGCGGGCTATGCCAGAAAAACCGGAATGGATGAGGCAGTTTACCGGTTTAATTTACTCAATAATGAGAAGGGTATTATTGTATCTTTTGATGCCGATTCAACCTGTGACAAGAACTATTTTACCGAACTTGAAAAATGTTTTTCTCCAGCAGAAATTACAGGATGTAATATTTATTTTGAACATCCCCTGTCCGGTAATAAAGAACCTTCTGTTATTGACCGGGCTATTACTGAATATGAGTTATACCTGAGATATTTTGTTCAGGCTATGCGGATGGCTGGCTTTCCCTATGCATTTCATACTATTGGCAGCAGTTTTGCTGTAAATGCCAGAATTTATGCCATTCAGGGTGGGATGAACAGGAGGACTGCAGGTGAGGATTTTTATTTTCTTCATAAAATATTCCCGCTTGGTAATTTTAGAGAGCTTAACACAACAAGGGTTATTCCTTCATCCAGGGTATCCGACAGGGTGCCATTCGGGACAGGTGCCACCATGAGAAGATTAACCGGATCTGCCTCGCAGGTTTTGAAAGCTTATCCCCTGGAGTCATTTGAGGAATTGGCAATATTATTTAAATCTGTACCGGACCTTTTTGATGCAGGCGAGAGAAAGGTGCAGGGTGTTACTGAGAACCTGCCCGGCTGTTTAGGCAACTATCTTAAAATGAATGGTTTTAGTAACGAAGTTAATCAAATGAATGCCCATTCTGCAGGTCCGGATACCTTCACGAAAAGGTTCTATACATGGTTCAATGCATTAAGGTTACTTAAGTACCTTAACTATGCCAGAAACAACTGCAGGGCCGATCAACCCGTCAGGCAGGAAGCCTCTTGCCTGTTGGAAAGGCTTAATAAATCCTCTTCCGGAGAAGGTCTTGAACTTCTGCTTAATTACCGGAAATTACAAAGGGAAACAGTCTGGAGTAGCTGATGACCAGGATATCTTTACACTGAATATTATGATTTCTGCAGATTCCTTTTCTGCTAATAGCCAAGGATCTGCATGAACAGGGATTTTAATCAAACTCAGCATTTTTTGCATTGCGGACTTTCCTGACAAAATCAGGAACAAGCTCTAACGGTTCATATGGCCTGCCGCTTTGCTGCAAGGTTTCAACCGGAACATATCCCCTGTAACCTCCCCGGTTAATAATTTTCATTATTTTTTCAAGTTCAACACTCCTGTAATTGTCCCCGCCGTAAGTCCGTTCCTTTAATTGCCAGTTAACGGCATAGGGGACCATCTTTTCTATCTCTGCATAAGGATCGTCTGTCATAAAGTAATATGTGTCCAACACGAGACCTGCCCACCTTGATCCGATCAGGTTTAGCATTTCGATACACTGATCTGCAGTTCTAAGCATCCCGCCGTGATTCTGGACTCCTATAATTACACCATGGGTTTTTCCGTAATCTGCACATTCTTTAATTGATGCAGCTGTCCATAATGCCGCTTCATGCCATCTGTCTTCATATCCGTCAGGAATAGTGCCTGCAAATACCCTTAGCACGGGAGCACCAAGTTTGGCTGCAACTTCGATCCAGTCTTTAACAAGTTGAATGTCGGCAGCCCTGGCTGCGGGATCCGGATTTGCAAAATTGGTTCTTACTCCAGTGCCGCTTATTGCAATCCCTAAGTGATGGGCCCTGAGTTTAATTTCATAAATATATTCATCATCAGGAACATCGGGGTAACCCGGGAAATAATAACCTGTAGGATCAAGGGCATCAATGTTGTTTTCAGCACAGAAATCAAGAAGCTCAAACAGGGACATTCCATTGCCTTCTCCCTTTAGGCCTTCGGTTAATGAATTGTTAAATGAATAGGCATTCAGCCCGATCTGTATCCTGGCTTCTCCTTTGCGCTCAATGATGCTCTGGCTATTTAAGTTTTGGGTTACAACTGCCAGGCTAATAAAAGCGATCATTAAAAAGCTTATGATTCTCATTTGAATAATATATAGTTAATAATTTATGCGTTCATGGCTTGACTTCATGCCTGATTTGCGGGTAATAAATTAGTTAATTGATCTGTGTATCTGTCTGTGAGTTGCCGGATAAAAACTCACTAATCTTCGAACTCAATAATG
>SKND01000056.1 GCA_007120695.1 Bacteroidales bacterium
AGACCGGTGACCAGATCGTGCGTGAGTTTGCCGCCGCTTCCGTGTCCCAGCCGGATGTACCTGTTCTGTTCCATTATTCCGTTTATTCCGTTCCGTACTTGTAAAATGCCTGGCACGCGCCCTCCTCGGAGACCATGCAGGTGCCGACCGGGTTGGCCGGATTGCAGACCGAATCGAACAAAATGCATTCGGTGGGATGGCTGACGCCCTTGAGGACCTCCCCGCAGATGCATCCTTCCGGTTCCTGCGTGGGTTCCACCTCGATGTCGAACACCCGTTCGGCGTCCCATTGGGCGTACGCATCGCTGATCCCGAGTCCGCTGAGCGGGAGGATGCCAAGTCCGCGCCACCAGTCGTCCCGCAGCCGGAACACATCCTGCATCATTTTCTGCGCTTTTTGATTGCCCTCGGGCGTGACCACCCGCTTGTACTGGATTTCCACGGTGATATTGCCGGTGCGGAGCTGTTCCAGCAGCATGTGTATGGACTGGAGGATGTCCGACGGCTCGAAACCCGCGACGACCACCGGCAGTCCGAATTTCCCGGAAATATCGCGATAGATGCCGGATCCGGTGATGGTGCTCACGTGTCCGGGCGCCAGATAGCCGTTGAGTTTCACGTCCTCGTTCACGATCGCCGCCATGGCCGGCGGCATGACCTTGTGCGCGCTGAGTACGTAGAAATTGTCCAGGTTCTCCTTGCGTGCCTGCACAAGCGCGGCGGCGCTGGCCGGAGCCGTGGTCTCAAATCCGATCCCCAGGAAAACGACCTTCTTGCCGGGATTGTCGCGCGCGATGGCCAGTGATTCCAGCGTGGAGTAGACCATGCGGATATCCGACCCGCGCGACTTCTCCTGCTCCAGCGACGAGGAACTGCCCGGCACGCGGATCAGGTCGCCGTACGTGGTGATGATGAAATCGTCGCGCCGCCCCAGGGCAATGGCATGGTCCACAAACTGCAGGGAAGTCACGCAGACGGGACAGCCCGGCCCCGACACCAGCGAGACATTATCCGGCAGCAGCGACGGGATCCCGAATTTCTGGATGGCCATGGTGTGTCCGCCGCACACTTCCATGAAGCGCACCTGCGGCCCGCGGTAGGCATGGATCTTGTCCACCAGGATGCGGACCAGCTCTTTGTCACGATATTCCGAAATGTATTTCACGATGAAACGGGGTCAGGTTGTTGGACGGGATTTGTCACGGGGCGTCAATTGTCGGGTGGAGCAGGGCCGGGTGTGGCCTGGATACATGCGGAAAAATGAATTGCGGCACGGTCAGGCGTGGTACGGCCCGGTGCGGCACGGTCACACGGGCGGTTCGTCGTCGGCAAGGTCCTCCAGTTCACGGATCAGTTCGAGCGTGCGCGCCGCCTCTTCCTCACTGATGAGCTGCAGCGCGAAACCGCTGTGGACAAGCACGTAATCGCCGATTTTTACATCGTCGAGCAGCTGAAGCCCGGCCTGGACTTTGCTGCCCCCGACGGATACGGTGGCAATGTCATTCTCGATGGATATGACTTTTCCCGGAATGCTGAGACACATGATTTTTTCCTGGTTGGATGCGGCCGGCGCCCTGTGATCAGGGCCGGACAAAAGTGATTTTAAAACAGGGTGATAGTGCTGGGTGTAAATAATAACGGTATCCTCAAATATAACCGAATCCCGGGAAATTGGAAACGGGTGGATGCGATCTGTCAGGCACTGAAATTTTTGCAGTTGGACGCTGTCTCTACTTGCACGGAAACGGTTCTGATTTGTTGCAGGAGGCAGCATTCGAATGACGGTGAATGCGCACTGCCGCGGATCATGGCGCCTGGAAGCCTGTTTTCCTGGTGGCAACAGCCATCTGTCCCAACGCGATGCCGGCATCGTTGGCGGGGATGGCAAGCGGACTGAAGACGCGGAACCCGACCGCTTCCAGCCGGTCTTCACAGCGTGCGAGGAGGTACCGGTTCTGGAACACACCGCCGGTGAGCACCACGGTGCGAGTGCCATAGTGCGCGCGCATTTTTTGCGCAACTGTTTCGGTGACCGCGACCAGCGTATTGTGGAACCGGGCCGAGATCACCGGCAGCGGGACGCCCTTTCGCAGGTCGGCGACCAGGGCGCGGACCATCGGGCGGAAACATATTACAGTGGCGGGGTGGCTGTCGCTGTCGCTGTGGCTGTCGCTGCCGCTGTGACTGTCGCTGTCGCTGTGACTGTCGCTGTCGCCGATCTGGTCATACATGCCACTTCCAGATAGCTTGCTAACATCATCTTCCAGGGTAAACGGATAGGCGTCGCCGGTGCGGGTGTCGGCCAGGGCTTCCAATCGAATGGGTGCTTCGGCGTGATAGCTGTTCTGTCCGCAGACACCGGTTATGGCGGCTACGGCATCGAACAGCCGTCCGGCTGCCGAGGAAAGCGGCGCGTTGATCTGCCTTTCGATGGCTTGGCGGACCATTGTCCACTCCGGACGGTTTTGCTGGTTGCGGACAAGAGGAAGGTCGAGGTCAAGGTACGCGGGTCCGAAGGTATGGTGCAGCAGGGACAGTCCCGTGCGCCAGGTCTGTTTGGCGGCCTTGTCGCCGCCGGGCAGGGGCAGGTAGTCGAAATGGGCGAAGCGCTCGAACGAGGCCAGGTCGGCGTGCAGGAACTCCCCGC
>SKND01000005.1 GCA_007120695.1 Bacteroidales bacterium
GGTTTGTTTTATCAGTGGCTAAAGGAGCAGGGAAAACTCGGTGGTCAGAACAAGGTTCCAAGGCTTGCCAATAACAGGCAGTACCTTGATGAATTGCTTGAGATAAATCAAAAGATGTAATAGCCAAATATAGTTACTGAGTATTTCAAAGCCGATAGAACGACCATGCTTTATTGACCTTCGGTCAATTCTACATGAAATTATGTGTTCTTTTTATCAGTAATTGTCAGATGTGAAATTTATCCTATATATTGTTCGACAGCTCATGGAAGGATCATTTTAAAAAATTGCCATAATGCTGCTTTTGCTGATCATTTTTTTGTTTCCGGCAATTAATGTTTCCCCGGTGATTGGGGTGGTTCAAGGCACACCTGCTTTGCCTGCCGGGGAGTATTGCGCAACCCATCCCCAAACTGGAGTTAAGTACTCCGGTCAGGCTCCTTCCCGTCATTATTATACCGATCACCTTGAGAATGTTTATTTTATAGATGGATACAAACTTCTTAAAATTGATACAGCTACAGGTGAGGTTATGGAATTCGGGTCATATTCAGCCGGAGAAATTACGTTGGCCGATGTATCCAATCCATTTCAGATAATGGTTTTATACCGTGATTTTAACCGGATCGTGTTTCTGGATAACAAGCTCTCCCGTCTCAGGTCTGAAATAGACCTTTCAGAGCTGGGGATTGAACAGGCTGTTCTGGCCTGCACATCAGGAAGGGGTGGAATGTGGATCTTCAGTGATCGCGATAACAGGATTATCTATTTTGACCAGCAACTGAGAAATACTCACCAGAGTATGGTAATCGGTTCAATAGCCGGTCCCGCCGGTAAGCCTGTTTCTATGACTGAGGCACAAAACCGTCTTTATCTATATATTCCCCGAAAGGGAATTCTTGTATTTGACCGTTTTGCTTCCTATATAACCACGGTTCCATATTCAGGCCCTGAAAGATTTCGTGTAACAGGTAATAATATTATATATTTCGATGGCGGTAAGTTAATCAGTATGGATATGGAGAGCGGTGAGGAAATTTACCTTGATTTGCCTTCCGGTGTGGAAATTGATGATGCAATGATGCATTCAGCTTACCTGTTTCTTCTTTCGGGCAACAGGTTTATGCTTTATGGAAGGCGTTGAGGCACATTTTAACCAGCCGTTTTTATTCCGCCCTCTGTTGATTCATATTTTTACCCAAAAAAGTATTACTTTAGTTGTCGAATAAACTGAAAATTTTTTTTTATGCATATTGCTGTTGCCGGGAATATTGGCTCCGGAAAGACCACCCTGACGGAATTACTTTCAAAGCATTACAGATGGGAAGCCAATTATGAAGACGTTGATGAAAATCCGTACCTGAATGATTTTTATGAAGATATGCAACGCTGGTCGTTCAACCTGCAGATATATTTTCTGAACAGCCGGTTTAACCAGATACTCGATATCCGCAAGCTGGGCAAAACGGTGATACAGGACCGCACCATATATGAAGATTCCTATATTTTTGCCCCCAACCTCCATTCTATGGGCCTGATGTCGACAAGGGACTTTGAAAATTATTTCACCCTGTTCAATCTTATGAGTTCGCTTGTGCAGCCACCCGATTTGCTTATATATCTAAGGGCTACGGTGGGAACCCTGGTACAGCAGATTCAGAAACGGGGCAGGAAGTATGAGAACTCCATCAGGATTGACTACCTCAAAAGGCTTAATGAACGCTATGAAGCGTGGATAGCTTCTTATAACCTTGGCAAAATGCTGGTGGTTGATGTAGATAACCTCAATTTTTCAGAAAAAAGTGAAGATCTGAGCAAGGTAATTGACCGGGTTGATGCTGAACTGTTCGGTCTTTTTTGATCATTATAATTGCCATTGCACGTCAGGTCATTTAAAGATCTGTAAATCTGACCAGCTCAACAAACTCCTGAATTCTGTTGTAAATATCCGTTGTGTTAAGATTTACCAGGTTCCCGGTGCCAAATTTTTCAACGCAGAATGAAGCCATTGCAGATCCCGCTATTATCGCATTCTTCATATTACCGAAGCTGATATCGCCTGTCTTGGCAAGATAACCTATAAATCCGCCTGCAAATGAATCACCTGCACCGGTGGGATCAAATACATCTTCAAGTGGCAGGGCAGGGGCAAAGAAAATCTTTTCATCCGAAAACAGCAATGCGCCGTTTTCACCTTTTTTGATAATCAGGTGATCCGGTCCCATTGTAAGTATTTTTTTAGCAGCCCTGGGAAGAGAGTATTCTCCTGACAACTCCCTGGCTTCGGAATCATTAATGGCCAGCACATCAACCATACTGATCACTTTTTTCAGGTCAGATGGTGTGTTGTCTATCCAGAAATTCATGGTATCAAGAACTATAAGCCTTGGGCGTGGCTGCAACTGATCTATTACCGATATCTGGATATCGGGAGACAGGTTGCCGAGCATTAAATATTCAGCCCCCTGGTAGGCTTCCGGAATAACCGGTTTGTAGCCTTCAATAACATTGAGTTCTGTTGCCAGTGTCTCCCTTGAATTCATGTCGGTATTGTAACGGCCTGCCCAGAAGAACGACTTTTCTTTCTCCCTCACCTCAAGTCCCCGGGTATCAATCCCATGATCATTCAGAAGTTTGATATA
>SKND01000219.1 GCA_007120695.1 Bacteroidales bacterium
ATCGTACGGCCGACCACGGATTTGAATCCATCAGGGCATGACCCCTGCTGCTTGATACCTTTTTGGGACTCTCATCCACAATAAGGATGGCATCTCCCATGTCGCTCAGATCCTTGTGTATATTCTCTTCCAGGGGTACAGCAAATTCATCGGCTGAATGATATACCGAACCGGTCTTGCCCCATAAAACATATCCCGGGTAGACAGACCTGGAAGCACTGCCCGATCCTGTTCTGGCAGCATAGGAGGCTTTCCGGTAAAAACTGTGGTCGTCAGACGGTGAGTTGAACAGTCTTCTCTCCATGGAAGTGAGGCACAAAGCCAGGGCAGACATTGCCGATGCCGAAGATGCGATACCCGATGAGTGCGGAAAGCTGTTTTCAGTTTCAACCGACAGATCATACCCTTCCAGGAAGGGATACAAGGTCTCAACCTGTAAGAGGTATTTTTCAATTCTGTCTGCAAATGACATCATCTTTTTTCCATCAAAAAAGAAACCGGTTAATCTTCCGCGCGAACCTTTTGCAGGAGAGTAGCTTACCGCTGTCTCGGTATATGAGTTGCTGAGTGTAATGCTGATTGAGGGGTTTTCGGGAACCTGTCCCTTCCGCTTACCCCAGTATTTTACCAGGGCAATATTTGAGGGACTGCACCATTTAATCGTACCGGAATCCGGCAGATTACCATTGTTCCAGGAAATATTTCCGGTAACAACCCGGCCAGGACCTGCAGTTGAACTTTTAACTGTCATCAGCCAATAATTTTTTTTGAAAATAATTTATCAGGCATCGTCATATTATCAACCAATATCAATGAATACCAAGGGTAATTGTACATTCATCTTAAATTGTTCTTTCATTTTCGCACAAACATCACATTGCCAGCCAGAATTGTCCTGACGCAAAAAATAAGAGGCAAAGCCGAAAGAACATTACCACCGCAAAGATGGTGGGTTTTAAGATACACTAAAGCGCCAGTTTCTTGTAGGGAAAAACAACATCTATCCCTTTTTGTTTAAGCAGTGGCCTAAGCATATCAACACCATCCTTCCATGCAATCAGAACAAAATCACCTCCCCAGGCACCCAGTGATTTCACATATCCGGGAAAACCACTGAACATGCCATTATTTAAAGCAGTCTCTCCAAGCAGGTTTGAAAGGATATTATCATGCTCCTTAAGCATCCTGGTAAAAGAATCAATATCATTAGTCCTGAGTATTTCAGAGGTAATGTCAGAAACCCTCTCAATATCCCTCTCATCCGGTTTCTTTGCTGCAAGAAACCTGTTAACCGACACTGCAGAATCCTGTTTTTTACCGGTATAGGCAAAGAACAGGTTTTCGCTGAAAGGAGGATTAAAATTGACTGTTTCGTATACAGGCACCGGAAAACTGCCGGAATGATCGGCTGCAACTCTTTTTGACCTATAGCTCTCTGTTTGATATTCCAGATGATACACAAGAGGCTTATCTGAACGTGCGCAAGCGATATCGTAACCGGAGCCTTTTGATACCGCGAAATGAAGTGCAAAAGGATTTATATCAAAGATATATGCCACATTAGAGATAAGAGAAGAACTGCTTCCCAGTCCCCATTCAAGATCAAACTCCACCCTGCTGGTCACCTCGCCGTAAACGGGAGAGCTGTCTGACAATTCAATCGCGTTAACCATGATATGTCTTAAAAACCCGGCCCTTCCGTTATGGCTTGCCGATTCAATTGCGTACTCCGGTCCCCTGAAAACAGCCTCAAACCACTTGTCCCCTTTTACCAGTGTTCTCCAGGTCAGAATCCTGTCGTCAGTCCTGCCGGTTGTATCTTCGCGGACTGATGTCCGGGGAGAAGCTGCCTGTGAAGAATCACCAGATGAGTCTCCCTTTTTGATCTTACGCTGATGAAACTCAAGTTTCTGACCCAGTTTGGCCGGCAGTGCCAGAGCTTTTGACCCTTTGAGAACAAGATATTCACCGGTCACCAGTAATTTGCCACGGGAATACCAGGATCCGGATCTGCTACCATCAATATTGTTATCGCTTATCTGTTTTTCCATTTCTCTATTGTTTCGTTTTTTCCCTGTAATCTTTCAGAAATTTTTCCACCGATGAAAACCCCACTTTTCTCTCGCTGAAATACTCAACAGCTTTCATCCTCTCTTGCTCATCCGCACCAAAATGTGTCAATATATTTGAAAGATGCATCTTCATATGTCCCGACTGTATCCCCTTTGTAACCAGCGAGGTTATTGCTGCAAAATTACTGGCCAGTCCTGCAGAGGCAATGATACCCATAAGCTCTTCTGCACCGGGACTGCCAAGCAGTTCGACAGATGTTTTTGCAAGTGGATGTAATCCCGTCAGTCCCCCGACCGTCCCCACCGCCATCGGCAAAGTCAGGCTGAACAAAAACCTTCCGTTTTCGACAGTGCATGTTGAAAGGCTCCGATATTTCCCGTCCCTGGCAGCCCAGGCATGGCCTGCTGCTTCAACTGCCCGGAAATCATTTCCCGTTGCAATTACCACCGCATCAATGCCGTTAAATATACCCTTATTGTGAGTAGCAGCCCTGTAAACATCAATCTGTGCTATTCTGACTGCCTGCTCAAATTTCCCGGCAAATTCCGCAGCTGTCATTTCGCCCGATA
>SKND01000123.1 GCA_007120695.1 Bacteroidales bacterium
GTTAATGGTGGATCAGTGGGACAGGCATGGAGATATTACTGCATCTGGCAGTATTGAAGCTCTTTCTGATAAACCGGGTAAAACACAGATCCAGTTAAAAGCGGAAAAGCTTATTCCCGGAGGGAAATACCAGCTTCTAATTGATGAATATAATATTTCCGAGTCTGTTGCCGATAAATACGGCAGACTCCTTTTCACATTTACCATTGAGCAGGGAAACGCGATGGAGTGGAGTATTTTAAGGGAGAAATAATTATAGACGTGCTTTAACCTTCACATGCGGGTTACTATAGATCTATTATTGCTTTGAAAATAAAAGAATCGATTCCTACTTAAGTGAACCAGAATTATAATAATTAAAATTTTATCCATGAAAAAAAGTACAAAGAATAGAATGATAAATAGCTGGCAATTATTTCTTTCTTTCTTGTTTATTTCCTTTTTACATTTTTCTTGTGCTGAGAAGAATAATTATGAAAGGTTAAATGAAGATTATTATGTTGCTGCCTATATCTGGCCATCATGCCACCATGATGAACGTTTTGGCGACATGCTATGGCCCGGGGGGACTGGAGAGTGGGAAGTTATCAAAAAAGGAACTCCCAGGTTTGAAGGTCATTATCAACCTAAGGTTCCTTTATGGGGATACGAAATGGATGATGATCCGCATGTTGTGGAAAAATGGATAGATGCTGCTACTGATCATGGGGTAAATGTTTTTATTTTTGATTGGTACTGGTTTGATGGGGGGCCTTTTTTAGAAAGCTCTCTGAACAACGGGTTTCTGCAAGCGGAAAATAATGAGAAGATGCAGTTTTACTTAATGTGGGCCAATCATGATGTAAGAAGGAACTACTGGAATGTGCATAAATATGAAGATGACACATCCTTGCTTTGGGAGGGTGCAGTTGACCCGGAAAACTTTGAGATAATTGTTGACAGAGTTATAAATCAATATTTTATAAAGCCAAACTATTTTAGAATTGATGACAAACCTGTGTTTTCTGTGTTTAGCATCGATAACCTCATTAAAAGCTTTGGCGGGCTGGAGGAAACAAAGGAAGCCCTTGATTATTTCAGGGCAGAAACAGAAAAAGCCGGGTTTCCGGGCCTGCATATCCAGTTAATAGCATTTGGTTCACCCAGCACAAATTTGATTGAAAATATTGAGTTTTTGGGAGCCAACAGCATCACAAAATATAACTGGGGAGGACCCCATCCGGAAGATTACATAAAATGGGGCACGGAGTCAATTGACCGGAGAAACCAGTGGGATTCGGCACTTTCTATACCCTATTTCCCAAATGCCTCTATTGGATGGGATGATACCCCCAGATTCCCTCAAAAAGGTAAGGAAGATGTGGTACATTACAATAAATCTCCGGAAAGTTTTGCTGCTTTTCTCCAGAAAGCCAAAGAGTATTGCGACGAGCGTCCTGATGAACCTAACCTGATAACGCTTTTTTCCTGGAATGAATTCGTTGAAGGGAGCTATCTTTTACCATGTATGAAATATGGATTCCAACATTTGGAAGCAGTAAAAAGGGTTATAAGTGATGAGTATGATCCTTATTCTGAATAGAAAAGAGTGGATATAGCATTAATGCGCAATGGTGAGGAATTGGACATTGATCCAGATTGTTGCTTATTACCTGCCCTTTATTATCAGGTTCCCAGATATGTACAAGCATTTATCTGATGTGAAATTGACTTTTAGTCGATTTCCCATGCATTATTAAGTTCTTTTAGCCATATTTATCTGATGTGAAATTCATCTTATTTTGAATTACGAAGTAACATGTGTGATTCATCTTTATAATTTTGTAATTTGCCGTTATTGAAAAATCAATTTATAAATAACTCAAATTCATAATTATGAGATTTCTGATTATAACCGGTCTGTTGGCCATAATATGTATGTCATGTTCAGTAAAACACCGGGTTGATCCCTATAAACCCGATCACAGTCCCCCGCCCGAAATACCGGGCATGAAACTTGTTTGGAACGAGGAGTTCAACAATGACGGCAAACCTGATCCCTCCAGGTGGAGGCATGAAAACGGCCTTGTAAGAAACCGGGAATTGCAGTTTTACCAGGAGGATAATGCGTCTGTGACTGGTGGACTGCTGGTTATTGAAGGACGAAGGGAGAAAGTTGAGAATCCCCGTTTCGATCCTGGTAGCGACGACTGGCGCACGGCTGAGTATGCCGGATATACTTCATCGAGCATTAACACCAGAGGACTCCATGAATGGCAATTCGGCAGGTTTGAGATACGGGCACGGATTGATACTGTAATGGGATACTGGCCGGCAATATGGACACTGGGAGTTGACAGGCGGTGGCCTGGCAATGGTGAGATAGATATTATGGAGTTATACCGTGTTAATGGAGTTCCAACAATTCTTGCCAATTTTGCCTGGTTGTCTGCCGATGGAAGAACTCCTGAATGGGTTGACCGTAAAATACCGCTTGCAGATTTTCTGGCTGCCGATCCGGATTGGGCAGATAAGTTTCATATCTGGAGAATGGACTGGAATGAGGAGTCAATAAGTCTTTTTCTTGACGATGTTTTACTGAATTCTGTTTCGGTTGCCGAAACAGTAAATCCCGACGGTTTCAATCCCTTTCTCCAGCCTCA
>SKND01000310.1 GCA_007120695.1 Bacteroidales bacterium
ATTGATAAAGAGTTTGAAAAGAGTTTTGCTGAAGCGCTTGAGGCACTTCCGCCAAAATGCAGAGAAATATTTCTTTTAAACCGAAAGGATGGCCTGAGTCACTCTGAAATAGCCAAGAAGCTGGGACTTTCAAAGAATACTATCCAAAGGCAGATGTCAATCGCAATTGAAAAGCTTACTGTAAGGCTGTTGCCAAAAATAAAGTGATATATAGATAATCAAACAAACACCAGTTATTTAATCACTCAATTAATTATAGCAACACGCTGTTTCGGAAAAAATCTTTATTTCTAACCTTCCTTTGATTTCTGCAAACCACAACTACCATTAAATTAGATGGATAAATATTTTTTGTGAAAAAAATTTAAATTTTATTAATATAGGTTTAACTGTGATCCCATACTTATTTGTCGAATTGGTATAAGAACTGAAAAATGAAGAATAATATTAATGACATTATTGCCAGAATTCTTTCTGGCGAATCCACTCCTGAAGATGACCGTACAATTATTGACTGGCTTAACAAAAATCAAGATAATATTGATGAATTCCATGGGAAGGAACGGGTATGGAATGCAATAAATGGTTTATTTGCCAGAGAAAAGTATAATGATAAAGCTGCTTATGACAGATTCATACATCAGATTAGTAGTTCGCAAAAAAGGTCCTCAAGCGGCCATGATTTCAAGGGGTTGTTAACCATAACTTTTCGCTGGGCAGCTATTGGACTTGTTTTTATGATAATTGGCTCTCTGATCTTTTATCTTGTGAGCGAAAACAAGTCACCCTTGGAGACCAGTCATTATGAGTTAATTGTTCCTGTTGGATCGAGAAATAATTTGGTCCTGACAGATGGCACGTCAGTATGGCTGAATGCGGGCAGCAAACTCAGATATTCAAAAAATTTTGGAGATAGTGACCGTTCAGTATATCTGGAAGGTGAAGGATATTTCCAGGTGGAAAAGGAAAGTAAGTATCCATTTACTGTTACAACCTCAGAAGTTGAAGTTGTGGCTTTGGGAACGAGTTTTAATGTTAAATCATATCCTGATGAGGATGTTGTTCAGGCAACTCTTGTTTCAGGATCAATCCTTGTAAACAGAACTAAACATAAGGCCACTGAACAGGGCTTGACTCTGGAACCGAATCAACAGTTGACATATTTTCGTGATACCAGGCAGTTGAAAATATCTACTGATGTTAATGAGGATAATGAATCTGAAGAAGTAAATCAAAATGAAATAAAAAGGATGACTGAAGAAGAATTGCCACGGGCAATTCTAAGCAGGGGGATTGATCCCGAGATATTTACTTCATGGAAAGATAACCGGCTCATATTAGATGATGAACCTTTTGGAAGTATTGCCATTAAGCTGGAGAGAAGGTTTGGTACCACAATAATTATTGAGGATGAAGATATCAGAAGGCGAAGGTATAAAGGCAGATTTGAAGAAATTACCATGGAGCAGGCACTGAATGCCCTTCAGTTTGTTTCTCCCTTTGAATACTTGATGGTTAATGACACAATTTATATTTCAAGTAAACAATAATCCAAACCAACCTGAAACCTAAAAAGATAAATGCCTATGGAAAAAGTTTGAATTAACTTCTAAGAAATCTTTACTATTTCTAAAAGAAAACCGGGAAATGAGTAGGATCATTCCCCGGAAGTTGAAAGTTAAAATCCGCAATTGACTATTTCCAGATAGCGCGGGTATGTTTAACCATCATTTGCAAAATTATGAAAATAAAACCAATTACCACACTGCTATTAATATACAGTGTAAATGAAAGGAGACTACGGATTATGAAACTACTTGTATTGTTTCTTATGCTGTCAGTTTTTCATGCATCAGGATCAATTTACTCACAGAATACTTCCTTTAATCTGAATTATCAAAATATATCCGTGAGTGAGGCCCTGACAATGCTGGAATCAAATAGCGAATATAAATTCCTCTATCGCTCTGATATGATTGACCTGGACCGGAAGGTCAATTTACTTGGTGATGATATGAAGGTTGAAGATATTTTAAGTATGATTTTTCCTGAGGGAAATGCATCCTTTAGAGTATTTGAGGATAACCTGGTTGCGATAACAACCGAATATTATACAGAACAACAGCAAGTTGAGGTTACCGGAATTGTAACTGATGCTGCAACAGGGGAGCCGCTACCAGGTGCCAGTATAGTTGTTCAGGGAACAACAACTGGTACAACTTCTGGGGTTGATGGTACATATAGTCTTTCAGTCCCCGATCGTGACGCAGTACTTATTTTTTCATTTATAGGTTATTTGACACAAGAGGAAATCGTAGGGGAAAATAACATGATAAACATTTCTCTGGTGGAAGATATCCGGTTGCTTGATGAAATTATAGTTGTGGGTTATGGCGTCCAAAGGAGGAGTGATATCACAGGGACTGTTGCTTCCATGCCTCAGGAAAGACTTGAAATGGTCCCGAATATAAATATTGCGCAAGCTATACAAGGATCTATACCCGGGATCATGATACAGCAAACTTCTTCTGGAGCAGCTCCAAGCGAAGCCATAATGATTAGAGGTCGTAATTCAATAACGGCAAGCAATAATCCTTTGATAGTTGTAGATGGGATTCCTTATGGGGGTGCTTTAA
>SKND01000218.1 GCA_007120695.1 Bacteroidales bacterium
CGGGGCCGGGGTCGAACCGGCACGGTATTGCTACCACTGGTGTTTGAGACCAGCGCGTCTACCAATTCCGCCACCCGGGCATTTTAAAGATAGGGTTACGGGAGGGCGAAGATAAATATTTATCCTGTAATAAACACAAAATATCTACTGTAAACCTGTAAAAAATATATGACGTATTTATATCCCGGCGGGACTTTGCCCGAAAGAAATATGTGGTTTGAAAAGGGGCTAAATACTATAAGGTTTCCGGGTACCGGTCAAAAGGATTACGGCAGTAGATGAAGGTCATCCCGTTGATGAAAGAACCATTTTGCCGGCAAGTTTTTTAGCGGCTTTGATAATTCCTGCCTCATCAAAACCGCATTCTGCATAAAGCTCTGCAAGGGTCCCCTGATCGGTAAACTCATCGGGTATACCAAGTCTTGTAACTTTTGACTTGTAATCGTGTTCCTGCATAAACTCCAGAACGGCAGATCCGAAACCTCCGCTTAAAATCCCGTCCTCGACGGTTATAACCTTTGAAAATTTCCTGAATACTGAATGAAGAATCACTTTATCGATAGGTTTAACGAATCTCATATCGTAATGAGTAACGCTTATGCCTTCCTTTTCGAGTTTTTCACAAGCCGTGACGGCAAAGTTCCCGGGATGTCCTATTGAAAGTATTGCAAGGTCGGCACCATCGCGTAATTTTCTGCCCCGGCCCACGGTAATCTTTTCGAATGGTTTCCGCCAGTCTGCCATTACACCGTTTCCCCTTGGATACCTTATTGAAAAAGGCCCCATATTTTTAAGCTGTGCAGTATACATCAGGTTCCTGAGCTCTTCCTCATTCATAGGGGCTGAAACGGTCATGTTTGGAATACACCTCATAAAGGCAAGGTCAAAGAATCCGTGATGCGTGGCACCGTCATCTCCCACCAGTCCGCCCCGGTCGATACAGAATACCACATTAAGGTTTTGAAGAGCTACATCATGTATAACCTGATCGTATGCCCTTTGTATAAATGATGAATAAATATTGCAGAATGGTAACAGGCCTTTGACTGCCATACCGGCCGAAAAAGTAACTGCATGCTGTTCGGCAATGCCAACATCGAAAGTACGGTCGGGCATTTTTTCCATCATAATGTTAAGAGAGCATCCGGTAGGCATGGCAGGAGTAATGCCGGTTATCTTAGAATTTTTCTCCGCCAGCTCCAGGATGGTATGCCCAAATACATCCTGATAACGGGGCGGTGAAGGTTTCTCAGATTTGACACTAAGCAATTCGCCTGTTGTCCTGTTGAAAAGTCCCGGGGCATGCCAAATGGTCTGGTTCTGCTCTGCCTGCGGGAACCCTTTTCCTTTTACTGTTCTGACATGCAAAAGCTTTGGTCCGGGAATCTGCTTAAGATCCTTCAGCACCTGGGCCAGGTAAACCACATCATGACCATCAACCGGACCGAAGTATCTGAAGTTCATCGATTCAAACAGGTTGCTGTGCTTCAGAAGAGCAGTCTTTAGTCCGTGCTCTATTTTCTGTGCTACATCTCTGGCATTGGGCCCCAGTTTACTTATCTTTCCAAGGAGTTTCCAAATATCATCCTTGATCTTATTATAAGTTTGGGAAGTTGTGATATCGAGAAGATATTCCTTAAGGGCACCGACATTAGGGTCAATGGCAATATTATTGTCATTGAGTATAACAAGCAGGTTAGATTTTTGTATTCCTGCGTTATTGAGTCCTTCAAAAGCAATTCCCCCGGTCATAGATCCATCACCTATAACGGCAACAAACTGTCTTTCGGCTTCCTTATTCAGGCTGCTTGCCATTGCCATACCCAGGGCTGCCGAAATGGATGTCGATGAGTGTCCTGTTCCGAAACAATCGTGCGGACTTTCCTTTAATTTTGGAAAGCCGCTTATGCCCTTATATTTTCTATTGGTATGAAATATTTTCCGGCGACCCGTAAGTATTTTGTGTCCGTATGCCTGATGCCCTACATCCCAAATAATCTTATCTTTTGGAGTATTGAATACATAGTGAAGGGCAACGGTAAGTTCTACTACTCCGAGGCTGGCACCGAAATGTCCGGGATTGGAGGAGACAACATCAATAATGAAGTTACGCAATTCATCGCTGACCTGAACAAGGTCAGCGGGAGGAAGCTTCTGAAGATCTGACGGGTAATCAATTTTGTTCAGAAACCCGTATTTGTTTTTTTCCACATTCATGATGATTCTGATTGTAAAATTAATCAAACCTAATGGATTTTTACATAAGCACCAAACTCCATTCAGTAAATATCAACTATTATATATGTCTTGCTACTTGAAAATGCAAAAATTTCTGTTATAACAATATTCATCAAATGATTGTTGTTATAAAACTGTTACTTCTTGATTACTTCTTATATTTGCAGCAGGAGTGGAAGAAATTTCCATATATATCGTATAATTTTAAATATCAATTTACAAACCGAATCAGAATGGCTTATTCTTCTAAAGTTTCATTTGCAATTGTTATCCTTATTCTGGCAGCATCATGTGTTCCTGCCAAACATTTCCAGGAAATGAGGGATGAAAAGATAAGGGCTGAGCAGGAGCGTGACTCTCTTCTAATTGATAATAAGAGGATGGATGTGAAAATAACCGAGATGGAAGCACGGATGGCGGTTATGGACAAAGAGATAAAGGAAATGATCAACGACAGCACTGACCGGGCTGTGAGACTTCGAAACATGAGATCTGAACGCGACAGGTTAAGGCGTCAGCTTACTGATCTTCAGGAGACCCAGGAGGCAGTATTGAAAGGTAGTGCACGCGAGACTACACGATTGCTTCAGCAACTCCAGGAGACCCAGAAGGATCTTATGGCCAGGGAAGACAGGCTTAAGGAAATTGAAAGAGACCTGAACGAAAAAGAGCAGGTACTTAATAAGATTTCGGCCGACCTGGACAGAAGAAATGAAAGACTTCTTGAACTGGAGAGTATTCTTGCCAGGCAGGATTCAGTGGTTAATGCCCTTCACCAAACCATTGCCTCTGCCTTACGCGGGTTTGAGGGACAAGGTCTCAGCGTATATGAGAAGAACGGGAAAGTATATGTTTCACTCGAAGAGCAATTGCTGTTCCAGACCGGGAGCACAGCTGTCGACCCAAACGGTGTGAGGGCCCTGAAAGATCTGTCGAAAGTGCTGGAGAAGAACAGGGATATAAATGTTATGATTGAAGGGCATACAGACGATGTACCTGTAATTCCCGGGGCAAGGATGCGGGATAACTGGGATTTAAGCGTACTGAGAGCCACATCAATAGTCAGGATATTACTGGAAGATACTTCTATTGATCCGCAAAGGCTGATTGTTGCAGGCAGGGGTGAATCTATGCCTGTCGAAACGGCAACCACACCGGAAGCCCGTCGAAAAAACCGCCGTACCGAAATCATCCTTACTCCCAGACTGGATGAGCTTTTCAGAATAATAGAGACACACTAGGATAATAAGCAATACAGCCTTTTTGTAACAGAGCCTAACCGGATACGGTATTGTAAATAATTTCCAGGTGGCTGTTCCCGATCATCCCATTGCCGGTTTTATTACCGGTGATATAAGGCGATCTTATACCGTTTTTAAAGTATGCAGGACCGGTGAAGATACGGGCTTCATCCCACAGACCATGCTTAATAAACCTGTTAAGGGTAAATGCACCACCCTCAATTATTACCGACTGGATATTTGAATTGTACAGGGCTTCCATCATCTGAAGCTCTGCAGTATCATTAAAAGTAATTTCTTTATATACGGTCTTTGGTTTACCGGATGTTTCATAATTAATTTCATGCTCCACAGACAGATCGGCACTATCTTTTTCTGCTGTCATACCTGGCTTACCGTTTGCTGCATCAGCCTGCATCCCGGTAGTAAAGACAATAGTATCCTGGGTATTATCAAAAACGTGATGATGGCTATCTAGTTTCAGACTCCTGTCTATCACTACTCTTACGGGGTTGCGGCCGGACCAGTATCTTACATTAAGCCTGGGATCATCTTTGATTACGGTATTGGTTCCTACAAGAATTGCCTGCTCTTCAGTTCTCCATTTATGCACCAGTGTTCGTGCAATGGGTGATGTTATCCAGTTTGGACCTATGGGTGCATCAGGATCTCTTACCAGATCTATGAACCCGTCGGCTGACCGGGCCCATTTCAATATGACCCACGGTCGTTTGCGAAGATGAAATGTGAAGAATCGTTTATTCAAATCTCTGCATTTATCCTCAAGTATGCCCACTCTCACCTCAATACCGCTCTCCCTGAGAAATTTAATGCCATTTCCGGAAACAAGCGGATTAGGATCAGCAGTGCCGATAACCACACTTGGGATATTCATATCAACAATTAATCCGGCGCAGGGAGGCGTCTTGCCATGGTGCGAACATGGCTCAAGGTTTACGTACAAGGTTGACTTCTCTATCTGTGTGCCGGGCACAATATTTTTAACTGCATTTGGTTCTGCGTGAGCCTGTCCGTATGCCTGATGAAAGCCTTCACCAATTATTCTGCCGTTATGAACCAGGAGTGCCCCAACCATGGGATTGGGCGCCACTTGTCCTTTTCCCTGCAGCGCAAGTTCCAGGCAACGATTCATAAATATTTCATCTTTAATATGGCGGGGCATTGATTTTTTTTATTTGTTTGCAGAATAATTTACAGATAATTCAGATAGTCTCAATAGATGAACCGGGAAAATACTGTTGTAAATGACGTTATTAAGCTGATCAGCAATGAGCTGAAGGATCTTTACCCACCTGGTGAGATACGTGGTATAACAGAATTGATATTTGAGCATCTTCTTGGATATTCAAAAACTGATATTCTCATCAATAACAATACAAAAATATCCAATTCTCTGCTTTTTCAAACAGAAGAGATAATTAAACAGCTTAAAACCTGTAAGCCAATTCAGTATATCATTGGCAATGCATGGTTTTACGATCTCAAAATTGAGGTATCACCAGATGTACTTATCCCGAGACAGGAGACAGAAGAACTGGTCAGATGGATTATTGATGAAGCAGGTCCAGGTCCGCTAAAAATACTTGATATTGGAACTGGAAGCGGATGCATTGCAATAGCGCTGTCAGTTAATCTGCCTGATTCGAAAGTAACTGCATCTGACATTTCAGAGAAAGCAATATCTTTGGCAGCCAGAAATGCCGGAAGATGTGCTACAGATATTGAATTTATTACAGAAGATATTTTTATTCCGGATATTATTGTTAAATCAGGAAAATATGATATACTTGTAAGTAATCCTCCATATATTACCGAGTCTGAAAAACTGCTTACTGATAAAAATGTTTTGCTTTACGAACCCATGTCTGCCCTGTTTGTGCCTGATCATAATGCCATTGTCTACTATGAAGCAATTACTATGCTTGCTCGGGAGATCCTTTATCCGGGAGGCCGCCTCTTTTTTGAGATAAATGAAAACAAATACGAAGCTGTTGAGCAGATATTAAAAAGAAACATGTTCTCAAACATAAAGCTCAGGAAAGATATAAACGGGAAATACCGGATGATACGGGCAGCTTACAGGGAACAAGGAAAACTCTGAATAAAAGGATAATGTACTGGAGTGGAAATTATAATTCAAAATTATCAATATTTTACTAACTGAAAGATGCGTTCAAAGAAGACCATTAGTCACGCAGAGGCTCTTGAAAAGGCCCGGAAACTGTGTGCAGCCGATGAAAAATGCCGGTATGATGTCCGAAAAAAATTGTTTGACTGGGGAGTCAGTTCCGGTGATACGGAAAAGATAATCAATCAGCTTGTTTCGGATAAATTTCTTGATGAATGGAGGTTTGCAAGATTGTTTGCAGGAGGGAAGTTCCGCAACAATAAATGGGGGAAGATTAAAATATCTCACGAACTCATAAGGAAAAACATAGCAAAGAACATTATTGAAGATGCACTCAGGAGGATTGACGAGACAGAGTATCTTGAGGTGCTGAAAAAAGAGCTTACAAAAAAGCAGAGATCAATTTCAGCAGAAGATGACTGGCAGCTAAAGGCAAAACTGCATCGATATGCCAGCAGTAAAGGTTTCGAGAATGAACTTATCAATCAGGTTCTCGACAATATGATTGCCATTACAGCTGACCCTGAAAAGTAAGAAGCTGTTAGCTCTGTGGAACAATACTGCATGTTGGGAACCACTGAGCATTCCCGTGAATTACACATCTGATTATACCTTTAAAAGCTCTGAGTACAGCATATGTAATCGACGAAGTCAATTTTTTTAATGCGTTTGTGGGTTATTTTATGCAGAAAAAATTTAATGTATATTTGTAAAATAAGGTGTTTACAGGGCGTCGAATTTAATGTATTAAACTTACCAATAAAAATAATAGCAACATGATTACCCAGGATACTCTTAAAGATCTTGTAAGGCGCTGTGAAGCGTTGAGGAGGCATCTTTGACATAGAAAGGAAGCTGGTAGAAATTGAGGAAGAGGAAGAGAAAACCCGGGATCCCGGATTCTGGGATGATCCTAAAGAAGCTGAAAAACAGTTGCGTGCCATCTCTGCAATAAAAAACTGGACTGATGGTTTTTCAGTTGTTCGTTCTGCGGTAGACGACCTTGAGGTATTATTTGAATATTTTCACGAAGGAGAATCGTCCGAAAAGGAAGTGGATCAACAGTACAACAAAGCACTTGCCCTGATCGATGACCTGGAGTTCCGGAATATGCTCAGCAATGAGGAAGATTCTCTGGGTGCAATACTGAAAATTAATGCAGGCGCTGGAGGTACTGAAAGCCTCGACTGGGCGGGAATGCTGATGCGTATGTATTTGCGATGGGGCGAAAAGAATGATTACAAGATCAGGCAGCTTGATTACCAGGATGGAGAAGAGGCCGGTATTAAAACGGTTACTCTTGAATTCACGGGTGATTATGCTTATGGATATCTTAAAAGCGAATCAGGTGTTCACCGCCTTGTCAGGCTCTCGCCGTTTGATGCCAACCATAAAAGACACACCTCTTTTGCTTCGGTGTTTGTGTCTCCGCTGGTTGATGAGAACATTGACATCGTGGTTAGTCCGGGAGATATAAGCTGGGAGACCTACCGCGCCAGCGGGGCAGGAGGACAGAATGTTAACAAGGTGGAAACGGCCGTCAGGTTGCGGCACCATCCTTCGGGTTTAGTGATCGAGAACCAGGAGGACCGGTCTCAGCTCAAGAACAAGGAGAATGCCATGAAGATCCTGAAGTCACACCTGTATGAAATGGAACTTGAGAAGCGCAGGCAGGCACAGGCAGTTATTGAGAGCGGCAAAAAGAAGATAGAATGGGGATCACAGATAAGAAACTATGTGCTTCATCCCTACAAGCTTGTAAAAGACGTAAGGACAAATTATGAAACATCCAATGTGCAGGATGTTCTGGATGGTGAACTTGGAGATTTTATTAAGGCCTATCTGATGGAGTTCGGATCGCAGTAAAATACAGATGAACTTCTCTGTAATAATTAATGAATTGTATTCATTAAGTTAATTCATAGTCAGTGTTTCAAGCTTATGGAATCTTCAATTACACATCTGACAGACATAACAATAAGAACTGAATAATGCATGTGTAATAGACGAAGTCAATTTTTTTCATTTTGATTGTGGCTAATTTCACGCAGGAAAAATTTGACCTGAAGGTCGATTACCCATGCAATATATTACGCTTTGTTGAATTTTCAATTGTTGGGAAATTCATGTACATTTAATGGACGCCTGCATTAGCTAAGATATATAATTCTCAGGGAATCGGATGTTACAAAACCTAAAACCTGATAATAATGGCCACACCAGTTTTCAGATTCCAGGATCAATTTCCCACGGGGAAGGATAAAACAAATTATTATCTCTTTTCCAAAGAGTATGTTTCCATTGCAAAGTTTGACGGGAAAGATATAATTGTTGTGAACCCTGAGGGGTTGACAGAGCTTGCTCGTGCTGCCATGCATGATTGTTCATTTATGCTGCGCACATCTCATTTGGAGCAGATGGCAGCTATCCTTGACGACCCTGGGGCAAGTGAGAATGATAAATATGTGGCACTTACAATGCTGCGGAATGCTGAGATATCAGCCAAGGGTATTCTTCCTTTTTGCCAGGATACCGGTACCGCGACCATCATTGCCAAAAAAGGTCAGCAGGTATGGACCGGTGGCGGAGATGAGGAGGCTCTGGCAAAGGGAGTATATAAAACCTATACAGAGGAGAATCTGCGTTACTCCCAGACTGTTGCGCTTGATATGTATACTGAAAAGAATACTGGAACCAATCTTCCGGCGCAGACAGATATCTATGCCACCGAAGGTGATCAGTACGATTTTCTGTTTGTGGCAAAAGGTGGCGGATCGGCAAACAAAACCAGCCTGTTCCAGGAAACCAGGGCCCTGCTCAACCCGGCAGGACTTGAAAATTATCTGGTTGACAAGCTCCGCACACTCGGCACCGCTGCCTGTCCGCCTTACCATGTTGCATTTGTCATTGGCGGCACTTCTGCAGAAGCATGCCTGAAAAGTGTCAAACTGGCTTCGGCGAAATATCTGGATGATCTTCCCCGAAAGGGTAATGATCTGGGACAGGCATTCAGGGATATCGAACTTGAGGAGAAAATCCTGGAGGCTTCACAAAAACTTGGCATAGGAGCACAGTTCGGAGGGAAGTATTTTGCACTTGATGTTCGGATAATCAGGCTTCCAAGGCACGGAGCGTCCTGTCCGGTCGGAATGGGCGTGTCATGTGCGGCTGACAGGAATATAAGGGCCAGGATTGACCGGGAGGGAATCTGGCTTGAGCAGCTTGAAAAATATCCGGGCCGTTTTATTCCCGAATCCTTTCGTCAGGGTGTCGGAGAAGGAGCTGTTGCGATTGACCTTGACAAGCCTATGAAGGATATCCTTCAGGTACTTTCCAAATATCCTGCAGGAACCCGCCTTTCCCTTTCGGGGACGATTATTGTTGGCAGAGATATAGCCCATGCTAAACTTAAGGAAAGACTGGACCGTGGTGAGGATCTTCCGCAGTACATAAAAGACCATCCCATCTACTATGCCGGTCCTGCCAAGACTCCCGAAGGAATGCCTTCCGGTTCGTTTGGTCCTACTACAGCTGGGCGAATGGACTCGTATGTTGATCTTTTACAGAGCCGGGGCGGCAGTATGATAATGATAGCCAAGGGAAACCGCAGCAGTCAGGTCACCATCGCATGTAAAAAGTACGGGGGTTTTTATCTCGGGAGTATCGGAGGACCGGCGGCAGTGCTCGCACAGGAGAATATTAAAAAGGTTGAGTTGCTTGAATATCCTGAGCTTGGTATGGAAGCGATTTATAAAATTGAAGTTGAAGATTTTCCTGCCTTTATCCTGGTTGACGACAAAGGGAATGATTTTTACTCTCAATAGTTCTAAGGAGTGGCCTGCTAAAAGGAGATTACCATGGAGCTGCCTCCACTGCTTCCAAACCGGGGATTTACAACATTGTTATAGATTGATCCGAAAGTATAGCTTATTCCGAAAGAGGTGAAGTAGTTGTACTGAGTCTCAAGCTCTTTCCTTCGCAGGAGGATCTCTTCGGTGGTGGCTCCTCCCTTTACCAGTGATAGCTGATCATGTATCAGTGAGGCGCCTACTCCCAAATTGACTGACATTCCCTTGAATACCCTCAGGTTGATATATCCGTTCACATTCAGGTTCCGTTTTGAGAAATCGTGCAGGTAGTTCCTCCAGTTGCATGAGATATTTACCGAACCCCATTTCTGCACAACCTGGTATGCAGCTGACAGGGTGTTGAGAGCGAGTGTCTCTGCGGTCTTGTCGTAAATGGTGGTATCAATATAGTTATTGTACTCCATCCCGGCCCGGTACAGAAACCTGAATTGCCTCCTTGTGGATTCGCTGTAAGGAAAGATATTGTATTCAATTCCAGGCATAAAGGTTATTTTGGTATCCAGGTTACTGTAACTCGAACTGCTGATGCCGGTTGTTCCGCCAACAGACCAGTGGTTGCTGATCCCGTGGACGTATAGTACGTTTGCTCCTTTGGAGTGGTTGATACTTGTCAGTGTATTGTC
>SKND01000256.1 GCA_007120695.1 Bacteroidales bacterium
AATTGGTGAAAGTTATTACTGCTACATTATTCATTTGCTCCATTGATCATTCCAAAAGGTTATTTTGATTGAAATTGCCGGAGGCTAAAATTTATAGCCCATAGTAAAATAACTAACGTTAGCGAACGATCCGCTTCCCGGGTTAGCAGTAAGATCAGTCAGTCCCCTTCTCAATGTATAGGCGACCTGAACTCTTAAGATTTCGAGGCCGAAGCCCAGATTGATGCCCCATTCCCCGGAAGGGTGCTGATTGTCAAAATTAAGACTGGTTCCACCGTCCTTACCGGCAAGGTGATACCTGTAATATCCTCCCATAATTGGATATGCCTTGACAAAACCACCTGAATCGCCAGCAATATAAAGATGAAGGTTTAAGGGAACAGTTACCGAATGTCGACGATAAGTTCCTGCCGGTGATTGGCTGCCGTTATAGTCGTACAGAAGTTCAGGCTGCAGAGAGAATTTCCTGCCAAACTGAAATTTAAGGAAGAATCCGGTGCTAAATGCAAATACACCGCTGGCATTGAAAAATTCATCGGGGTATACGTGGTTACTCCTGCCAATATTGGTGATAATTCCTGGACTTATTCGAAGGCCATAAGGTCTCAGGAGCCGTTCAAATCTCCGGGTTGGGTGAAGGATATTAGTTATTGAAGTATTCAAAACAAGCTCTGTCATATAGGAGGTAATAAGAGCCATCCCTTCATAATCAAGCAGGTCCCAGGTGTCTTCGGGTTTATGATAGGGTGAACGTGTGCCGGTGAAAACATGAACGGCCGGAATTCCTGCCTCACCAAATGGCCAGGTATCTGTCCTGGGAGCAACGTCAGCAGTTAATTTACTGACTTCTAATCCCGTCCGGGACGCAACCTCGCGGGCCAGATCAACTCCGTTTTCAAAAGTACCCATTCCAATCAGTTCAAGTCCCTCGTTGGCCCTATACATCCCAACCATATCAAGGCTGAACATCAATTTTATATTCTCATTATCAACTATCTTGTTATCTGAGATAAACCTCTCCGCACCAAGCAATCCGCTCTCTTCGGCATCAAATGCTATAAATATGATACTGCGCCCCAAATTATCACGCTGACCGGAAAAGTATCTGGCCAGTTCAATGAGAACTGCTATACCCGAGGCATTATCGTCTGCTCCTGGAAATATCACCCTGTCATTTCCCCTGTATTCATAACCAAGATGATCATAATGTGCTCCAATTACGATATACTCATCGCCGAGCTCAGGATCGGAGCCTGGAAGGTACCCTATAACATTGGATGCAGGAACACGGGCAAGTCCTATTCGAAGATCAAAATGCTGGAAATAATCATCCCCGTAAGGTTCAAGCCCGGCTGAGCGGAACTGTTCAGCAATGTACTGCTTTGCCAGTATCTTACCGTCTGTCCCCAGACCACGCCCCTCTAAAGAATCGGAGGCCAGTATTGAAACATGTTTTCTTAGTTGGTCTGCTATAACAGTAAGATCCTGACTTTGCAAAGGTATCGCAAGGCAGGAAAATAAAAGAACAAGGACAAGAAAAGGTACTATAACTGCTTTTTGCATGGGTATAATTATTGAGAGTCTAAGGCAAAAATAAGCTTTTCTGACAAAAAGCGGCATTTAATAAAAAATTAGTAGTTTTATCGCTGATTCCCAATTTTCTAAGAAAACATGTTACCCTAAAGAAGCTACTGATGCAGCCAGGTAAAGGAAATTTTGAGAAGAGCAAAGCCTATCCTAACAATTTCCTTTGGATTGGAAGAACTGTATTGCCGGCATTACTGATGTTTATACTTCTGGTAATTGCTTTCTGGTTTTATGCAATCCCTGCAATGAGGGATAATCTGATTGAGTCGAAAAAAGAGATGATCTCAGAACTCACAAATACAGGTTATGCTCTTATGCAGCACTAACATATGAGGGTAATTAAAGGCGAATTAACGGAAGAGATATTTCCGAATATGAGAATCCTGAGGCAAACCTGATAAAAAATGCCATTAAGTACACAACGAAGGGCTCAGTTACCTTTGGTCATAAAGCGGGATCAGATTTCATGGAGTTCTGGGTCGAAGACACCGGCCCCGGTATACCTGAAGAAAAACAAGCTTCTGTATTATTCACTGTTCCACTAATGAAGGCAAGCGATAAAAGATAATCCAAATGCTTCCTGACCAGCTATCAAGGGAAGATGACTGATAAACAGACTGCCTGTACAATATTATAAACTGTGAATATTGTTATCATGTATTTATCAGAAAAGTTGATCTGTTCCCGTTTCAGGATCCTGGACCGCTCTGATCATTATGCTCCTTATTATTGCAATCCTGAACAGCCTCATTGAAACAGTCTTCAAGTTTCGAAATGAAACCACTTCCTACTGCATCTACAAACGGGAAAAGTATCATGTGAGCACCGGCATCAATAAGTTTCTTCGCATGTCCTGCATTATGCTGGGTAAGAACAATTCTACCTGGATAATTACTGTGTTTCAGCACCTTAAGAAGATAGAGGTTTATTTCAAATTCAGAGAGTGTGCTGATTATGACATTAACATTTTTTAATGGCAGCAGTTCCGGCAAATCAGGATCTTCAGCATCTCCCAGCTGAGCAGTCCGGCCCTTTTTCTTCCACCTCTCAATTGCACTGGGGTCAAAATCGACTCCCATAACCTTCTTCCCGTTCCTCTCCAGACTTTTTGCAATATTATTACCATACCGGCCAAGTCCGAAAATGATCACGTCAAACTTCATTTCTTCCAGGTGCCTGACAGTACTCTCTCTCCATGGATTTCTTTTTTCGAATATGCCCAGCAAAGGTGACACAAAATCAAAAATCTGATGGGAATAAAGTATCATGTAGGTAGAGAGTCCAATTGTGATGAGGCCTACAAGGGTTATCAATCCCATCGTTTCATCATCAATATGCCCGAGCTGCAGTCCCAGGGAAGCAAGTATCAGAGAAAATTCCGATATCTGTGCAACCGCAAGCCCGGATAAAAAAGATGTCCTTTTACGATACCCCATAAGTCCCATAATGATCAGAACTATCAAGGGGTTGCCGACAAGTACAAACACCGAAAAAATAATTGCAGGTTTAATCTGTTCCCCGATAAGGGAAAGATCAAGTTCGGCTCCAAGGTTTATAAAAAAGAATAACAGCAGAAAATCACGCAGAGTTGTCATTTTGCCGCTGATTATTTCCCGATAATCGCTGGAAGCAAGAGATATTCCTGCAAGGAAGGCACCAACTTCCTTGCTGAATCCAAGGTAATCTCCGGCAGCGGCAAGAACCAGTGCCCAGGAAATGGAGAAAAGAATGATCAGCTCCTGGGAGTGAACCATGGCCTTTACTATCCTTGGCAATACATATTTCATCATAAAGGCAACTACAGCAAGCATACCAAGTCCTTTCCCGACAACCAGGGCAATTTCCAAGGCAGGATTATTGCCGGAATCAACACCCAGTGCAGAAAGCAGGATCATTGCAAGTACAACAACAATATCCTGTACGATAAGAAAGCCAATGGAAATCTGTCCGTGAAGAGAATCAATCTCTTTTTTATCTGATAGCAGTTTGACAATAATAATTGTACTGGAGAATGTCAGAGCAACGGCAATATAAAGCGCCACGAGGTTAGAGAATCCAAATCCCAGTGCAATGATATATCCAAAGAAAGATGTGAATAACACCTGGCCCATGCCGGTAAGAAGAGCAACCTTCCCGGTCGATTTTATTAAGGTAAGGTCCAGTTTTAAACCGATTGCAAACAACAGGATGGCAATTCCAAGTTCTGCAAGCAGATGAACATTTTCGATCGATTCAAGCAAGTCAAGGCCCCAGGGACCTACCAGAATACCTACACCAATGAAAGCAACTATCAACGGTTGCCTGAAAACGCGTCCAACCAGTCCCACCAGTGACGCAATTATCAGAATCGCTGCAAACTCGAAAAATGGGTTTGAAATTATTTCCATAGACTCTTACCTGATTTTACAAAAATAAACCATTGCTTCAAAAAATTATCAACTAACCTAAAATTAAAATTTTACGGAGCAGACCGGCATCTTCATTACATGGATTTATTGTATCCGGATTCCGCCGGTTGGTTTACATACAACCGGCATTAAGTTAAGACTTGCTAAAACAGACGGTTTGATCTATCTTTATATCTGTTAACCAGATAAAATTAACCAACATGAAAAAGAGCAAACGAAATACTACAATGTTTTTACTCACACTGTTTTTAACGTTTCTGATGATCCCTGCAGGATCGGCCGGGCAGGTCCTGACATCCTACAATATATTTGATCTGCAGGATGTATCGGAGGTAGCTGTTTCGCCAGACCAGCAACATATTGCATATACGGTAAACATTCCCCGGCCATTTTCTGACACACCGGGAACGGATTACAGGGAACTATATGTTTACAATGTATCTTCCGGTGAGATCACCCCTCTTCTCACTGGTAAATCAAGGATATTTTCGATCAGCTGGACACCCGGAGGGAAGGTCAGCTTCAGATATCCGGGTGAGGGATCACAGGGGTTGCAGATCTTCAGTATTGACCCGCTGGGAGGCGAGCCGGTACAGCTTACCAGATTCGAACGATCAGTAGGTCAGTATGAATTTTCGGATAACGAAACCGTTTTTTTTACGGCGTCTTCTGACCAGGACCCGGTAAAATTACAACTGCTCGAAAAAGGCTTTAATGCTGAAGTTTACGAGGAAGAATTTTCTGACATTAATCTCTACAAATATGACCTGCAGACACACGAATCAAAACAGGTTACCTTAGGTGTAACGGTATATGATTTCTCACTGAGTCCTGATGGCAGATATGCTGCAGCAGCTATCGCCGAAAAAAATCTTGTGGACTATTCCTATATGTTCAAGAGGATATTCCTGGTTGATCTGGAAACCGGCGAAAAGTCACTACTGGTTGATAACCCTGGTAAGCTGGGCGGTATCTCATGGAGCCCCGACGGCAAAAGAATAGCATTTATCGCCTCATCGGATGTTAACGACGCAGTTGCAGGCAGCATGTTTATAGCGGATGTACCCAATAAACAACCTTTTGAGGAGCTGAGGAATTATGCCGACGGGATGAGAGCATCAATAATCAATGCCCGGTGGAAAGATAACAATACCCTCCTTTTTGTATCTGAAGAAGGCGTTGATATGGTTTTAAGTGAACAGGACGTTGACTCTCCCTCCAGGCGCATACTTATTCAACCCGGAGATGCAGTTTTCCGCTCATTCAGCAGAACAGGAGATCTTATTGCCCTTTCGGGGAACACCCCGGAACACCCTAATGAGTTATTCTCATTTGATCTAAAAGAAAGAAAGTTCAACAAGCTAACCGATCATAATCCATGGCTCGGTGAGATCAAATCGGGCAGGCAGGAGATGATAGTTTATGATGCCAGAGACGGGCTTGACATTGAGGCAGTCCTCATCTACCCGGTAGATTATGAACCGGGTAAAGCGTATCCCCTGATTACATACATACACGGAGGGCCGGAAGCGGCAAACCAGAACGGATGGGTAACCAGGTACAGTATCTGGGGCCAGGTAGCTGCGGCCAGGGGGTATTTCTTTTTTATGCCTAACTACCGTGCCGGATCAGGACGCGGTGTAGATTTTACAATGGAAGGCTTTGGCGACCTGGTGGGTAAAGAGTATGATGATGTTCTTGATGGCATAGACCACCTGATAAACATAGGTTATGTCGACAAAAACAGGGTTGGTATAGGGGGAGGCTCTTACGGCGGCTATTTCTCTGCATGGTCTGCCACAAGACATACGGAAAGGTTTGCAGCATCTGTGGTTTTTGTAGGTATAAGCAATCAGATATCTAAACGTAACACCACCGATATCCCATGGGAGGATTATCTTGTTCACTGGGGATTCTGGACACATGAGAATATGGAAAAAGTATGGGGCGCCAGTCCTGTAAAATATGCTCCGGGAAGCACAACCCCCACCCTTATACTGCACGGCAAGGAAGACCCGAGGGTGCATCCTTCGCAGGGACTGGAACTTTACCGGAAGCTGAAACTGCATGGAAAGGCTCCGGTCCGCCTTATATGGTATCCCGGAGAGGGGCACGGAAATTCAAGGAACACCAACAGGCTCGACTATTCAGTAAGAACCATGGAATGGTTTGATTACTACCTTAAGGATAAAGGTCCCCGTGATGAGATGCCTGATAAGTATATTGATTTTGAAATTGACTGAAGCATTCCCGGATAAAGCATACCCCTCTTATTTACAGTGACAGCCCCGCAAAGATATAACCACGTTCTAAGTTAAAGCCATAAGGCACAAATATAGGAGGTGGCTTTAACCCCGATTTTTGCTTCGCACCGCGAATTTTTTTATCACACAGGCCTTTCGGGCAAAGCCCCGCCAGGACATTACCGCGACTAGAGGACGCGGGTTTCAAAGATTAACTAAAAAATCTGAAGAGGTACTTTAATAATATTATGCTACCATCTGTAAAGCAACAGTGATTTCTTCTTAAGGTCAGAAGTGCTGCCACCGGGTTAACCGGAGTACCTTTTTTACTTCTCCTTCAGGGTAAGATCCCCTTTGGGCTCGACTACTTCGCCCAGTATGCGCAATATTGCAGTCTGCCGGTTACCGGCATTGGACTGTACGGTAACTGTTCTCCGTATACGGTGGGGTTGCGGGACAACTCTGAACTGAACTTCAACAAATCCGCTGTCACTTGGTGCTATGGGCTCTTTGGTATAATCATTCACCCTTGTACCGCAACATGCACGCACTGCTGACAATACAAGCGGCTGATTACCATGATTGTAAATTATGAAACTTATTTTTCCATCAGGCACCTCATCACTCGGGATCTCTCCGAAATCATGCAGTTCACGGTCAAATTCGATATATGCTCCTTGCTGATCCTGTGCCAGCAAATTGCCGGCAAGGAAAAATGTCAATGCGGCTGTAATGAAATATCTCATAGTAATGTAGCTATTTAGTTAGTTAGTTAGTTAGTTAATCAACCGTTATTAAACGAAATAATTTCTTTTCCAGTCTTTACTTTAATGATTATCGGTTTATTATATTACGGTTTCAAAATAAAAAAGTTGCATAAATATAATAAGTCCGGCTAACTCTTCTTAATACCGTCCCTCATTTTTAGTAAAATTTAACTATGTTTTTGTCCTGCCCCCAATCCAACAAATTCCCTGCCAAAACGTTATTTTTTCAAGTTACTTGTTTAGCAGACAAAGATGTTATGACACTGATATTTAAAACAGCTTTTTTTTGATTACCTTTGTCATTGTTTTGACAGGGATCAAACATAACATATAAACCATAATTATAATGAGTATAACTGATAAGCAGACTCTTGCAGAATTATTAAAAAACAGCCGGGAACATTTCGCCGACAGGCCAGCTCTCTCTTTTGCAGGACAGAAGCCTTATACTTACAGGGATGTACATACCAGGGCGGTCGGATTATCAAATTTTCTGGCATCAAGGGGAGTTAAAAAGGGTGACAGGGTGGCAATTCTGAGTCAGAATATGCCTCACTGGGGAGTAGCCTATCTTGCAGTCACCTCAATGGCAGCAGTAGCTGTCCCAATACTCACGGAATTCAACGACAGAGAGATAAAAAAAATTCTGGAGCACTCCGGGTCAAGCGCTATTTTAGTATCGTCAAGACTGGCTCCAAAACTCAAGAATTCCCTGCCGGATTTGGTACATACCGCAATTCTTGCCGACGACTTAAGCTTGCTTGATAATGATGACCTTCAGGTATCAGGTAAAGTAAATGTGGTTCAACCATACAAAGAGTGGTCCGGATCGACCGGAAAAAATATGGCTATGGACGAGCCCGGTGAGGATGACCTGGCAGCGATACTCTATACATCCGGAACAACCGGGACACCCAAGGGGGTTATGCTTTCCCATAAAAACCTTGTGTCAAATGCCATTAATACCGGGCATATTCAGGAGGTCAACCAAAATGATCGTATGCTCTCTGTGCTCCCTTTGTCACATACTTACGAATGCACCATAGGGTTTATAATACCAATGATGAACGGGGCATCAGTATACTATCTTGAAAAGCCTCCTACAGCAGCTGTACTGGTGCCCGCAATGCAGGAGATCAAGCCTACCATGATGCTTACCGTGCCGCTTATCATGGAGAAAATCTATAAGATCCAGGTACTTCCAAAACTGACCGGTTCTGCAATACTGAGGTCACTTTTTAAAGTACCCTACTTCAGGCGCCTCCTGCACAAGATGGCAGGGAAAAAGATTTACAAAACATTTGGAGGGAACCTTCATTTTTATGGTATAGGAGGAGCTAAACTTGCTGCAGATACTGAACTTTTCCTTCGTGATGCTAAATTCCCTTATGCAATTGGATACGGACTGACAGAAACATCACCACTGCTTGCAGGATGCACCCCTTCTCTCACACGTTATCAGTCAACTGGATTCTGCCTTCCGGGACAACAGTTAAAAATTGATAATCCTAATTCCATAACGGGAGAGGGTGAAATTCTGGCCAAAGGTCCCAATATTATGAAGGGCTATTACAAAGACGAAGCCGAAACCCGCAAGGTTTTCACTGAAGACGGCTGGTTCAGGACAGGCGACCTGGGAATAATGGATAAGGATAATTACCTGTATATCAAGGGCAGACTTAAGAATATGGTTCTTGGTCCGAGTGGTGAGAATATCTACCCCGAAGAGATTGAGGCAGTCATTAACAACCAGTCGATGGTTCTTGAGTCAGTTGTTTACGAAATGAAGGGGAAACTGGTAGCCCTTGTTCATCTCAATTATGAAGAAATTGAGAAGTATTATAACGAGGTTAAGGAAACAGCCAAAAATATGCAAATTCAGATGAATGAATTTGTAACTGAAAAGCTGAATGAGATAAAACAGAAAGTAAACACAGAAGTAAATAAATTTTCACGGCTGAATAAAATAATAGAGCAGCAATCACCTTTTGAAAAGACTCCTACACAGAAGATAAAGCGATTCCTTTATCAGAAAAAGGAGGATAAGGTTTGAAATAACCGGGCTGTAAATACATATTTTTTCAGCAACTCAGCCAGAACCCTGATCCTGGATCGGTTATGCATTATTTCAGCCTAAAGCACTGAAATACTTCTTTCCAGTCCGATACCCCTGGAACCTTTTAGTAGTATAAACCTGTTCCTGAGGGGATTACCGATTAACCATTCAATTAACTGTTCAGTTTTCTCAAATGCAATAAAAGAACCGGGCCGGGATACACTGCAAAAAATATTACCCACCAGTAAAACCTCTCTGAATCCTTTGTTTGCTATAAGTTCGACTATCTTCTGATGCTCGTTTTTTGCATAATCTCCCAGTTCAAGCATATCACCGAGAATAACTGATTTGTTATCGCCAGGCATTGATGTAAAATGGAGAATGGCTGCCTTCATACTATCAGGATTTGCATTGTAGGCATCCAGCAATAACATGTTGTCAGGGGTTTCTGCTATCTGCGACCGGTTGTTTGCAGGAATATACTGTTCAACTGCTTCTTTAATATCTCCTGCTGGTATACCAAATAATGCACCTGTGCAGACAGCGGCTAGAATATTTTCATAATTATAGCTGCCGGTTATCTTAGTGTTTAAATCAACGGATCGCTCCGGCACATTACCCTTTCCCTCCGGATAATTAATCATAACAGACAAGTTCAGATAACCCGCCGATTCATTAAGTTTCCCGTAAACAAACTGATTTTCTGCTGAACCGAATGCAATATATTTATATTTAAGGCCGGCGACTACCTCCCTGAGGTTCGGCTGGTCATAGTTAAGCATAATTGTGCCACCAGTCTCTTTCAGGTAATCAAAAAGTTCACTTTTAGCCTTTAACACCCCTTCGGGAGAACCAAATCCTTCAAGGTGGGCTGTCCCCGCATTGGTTATAAGTCCGTGAGTTGGTTCTGCAATACGGCACAACAGGTCAATCTCTCCTCTGTGGTTGGCACCCATCTCTATAACTGCAATTTCATGATTATCATTAAGTTCCAGAAGCGTTAACGGCACTCCTATGTGGTTATTAAGGTTACCC
>SKND01000126.1 GCA_007120695.1 Bacteroidales bacterium
AAATTTTGTAATAAAAAATATCCAAAATTTATGCTTACAGTCGGAACCGCTGCGCTTTCCCATGAAATTTTTTCATCTGTCTGTGTGTAATTTCAGATTAAAAAATTTCATGTACATTTGTGGCGGTTTTTTTTGTGAAAAAGATGCATATCTCCGACGGAATAATAGATACTAATATTTGCATTATTGCAAATGTTGTCTCTGTTGCCCTGGTTTATGCAGCCGGAAGGAAAACCTCAATCGATGATATTCCAAAAATGGGAATGATGGGCGCAGCTCTTTTCGTGGCATCACTTATTCATTTTCCCCTGGCGGGGACTTCCATACATTTGGGTTTGTTCGGTATTGCCGGCATTATTCTCGGTAAGCGGGCATTTCCGGCAATTTTTGCCGCACTCCTGTTCCAGTCCCTTATATTTCAACACGGCGGACTGGTGACATTGGGAGTCAACGCATTGAATATGGGAGCCGGTGCGTTTGCGGCATGGCTGATCTGGCGAATGAAGGTTTTGCCCGAAAGCCTGAGAGCGGTTCTTGCAGGTTTTTTGGGAATTATCGTGCCCGTCTTGCTTATGTCGGCTGAATTTCATTTTTCCGGATACGGAAGGGGGGTATTTTTCCTGTTTTCAGTTTACATTGTGGCAGCAGTAATTGAAAGCGTTATATCATTTTCAATGGTCAGGTTTTTTAGAAATATCAAGCCGGAACTGCTAGATCAGTAGCAGTATTATATTTAACCATATAATTAATGGTTAAATATAATGACTGAAGATTTCATACGTTTTAAACACTAAATACTAATTACTTGCAAGAAATAACTCTTTGAATTATCAATTGTTTAATCTGATTAATCTGGTTTGTACGCATGAAAAAATCAATTCTCTTATGCCTGGTTTCTATTTTTGGCATGAGTGCTGTAACCTTGGCACATTCGATTAATTTTGAGACTGAAAAACATGCACCTTTGGTGACTGTAAAGGCGTTTTTCTCGAGGACTTCTCCACTTGTAAATGCCGGTGTGATGATTTATGCTCCGGATGAAACTCAACCTTACCAGACTGGACGCACAGATAAGGCAGGATATTTTGCTTTTATGCCCAATGCTGTCGGCGACTGGGCATTTGCCATAGATGATGAAAGGGGGCATAAAGACAGATTAGTGATAAGTATTGATCAGGGGTTTTTTAACGGAGATGATCAAATTGTTGGTGAAGCCGATGCTGACCTCAGGCCGGAAGAAGTAGAAAATCAGCTAACTGAGGTTGTGCAGGAAAAAAATATTCCGAATGTTTACAGAGTAATTTTCGGTCTGGCTATCATCTTTGGTATTACGGGAACATTATACGGTATTAAGGCCAGGCAGGCATTACAAAAGAACAACGGATAAAGTTGAAGCACTCGTTTATTGATAAGTACAGCAACCTGGATTCCCCGGTTCACAGGATTGACCCGCGCGTAAAATTAGTAGCGGTGTTCTCGGTCATTGTAATAATTGTATCAGAGGCACCCGGGGCGGTTTTTCCCTTCATATTCTATGGTGCGATAATTGCTTTGCTGATTCTGGTAAGCAGGATTCCTCCTGCCTATATCATGAAGCGTTGCCTGATAGCTGCCCCCTTTATTCTTTTAGCAGCTCTTTTTTATCCTGTATCTTCGCTTATAGGTCATGGATATCAGGCTTTTGACATAAACAATCCTGAAGTAAAAGCAGGGCTGACAATCCTTCTGAAAGGATTTATGGCTTTGATCCTTTTGATTTTGCTTACTTCCACTGAAAAATTTCATAATCTTCTGCTGGGGCTTCGCAAACTGAAAATGCCCAGGTTGCTGGGTGTAATTTCGGCCCTTATGTACAGATATGTTTTCATTATCCACGACGAAATGCTGAGAACAACCAGGGCAAGAGATTGCAGAACTCCCGGAAAGCTTAATATCAGCAGGTTAAAGGTGTATGGCAACCAGTCGGCGATGATTTTTTTACGGAGCCTGGAGCGATCGCAGATAATCTATAACTCAATGTTATCCAGAGGATTTAATGGAGAGTTCCCCGGTATGCAGGGCTTATCACTAAGAGGAACAGATGTGATTGCTGCCACAGTCTTTGTCCTGCTTGTGTTGTCTGTCCGTCTAACAAACGGCATCGTTAATTGTTATCTGTTTAATTGAAATTAATTATGCGTTCCGGAATTCAAATAAAGAACCTTTGCTTTTCATATGCACCGGATGTTCCGGTTCTTAAAAATGTTAACCTGAATATCAATCCGGGAGAAAGGTTCGGTTTGATTGGCCCCTCAGGTGCAGGAAAATCTACTTTGCTGTTGCATCTGAACGGGATATTGACAGGCACCGGTGAGATTAAAATAGGTGAGACCCTGGTTGAGAAGAATTCACTTGCCAAGATCAGGAAAAAGGTGGGGATGGTGTTTCAAAATCCGGATGATCAGCTTTTTAATCCAACTGTTGAAGAGGATATAGCCTTTGGCCCTCTTAATTTCGGGTATAGCAGGGAAGTGGTTGCTGACAGGGTTAAGGATGCCCTTATTGCAATGAATCTTGCCGGTTTTGAAAAATCTGTTTCACATCATCTATCAATTGGTGAAAGAAAAC
>SKND01000006.1 GCA_007120695.1 Bacteroidales bacterium
CGGACTCCCGGCCACGGATTATGGTTGACAGTGAAAAGGAACTTCCGGGATGGATTGACAGTGGAAAGCAGTTCTGGGCTAGTGAAAAGGCCATTCCGGGCTGGATCGACAATAAAAAAGCAATACCGGACTGGATTGACAGCGAAAAAACAATATTATGAAGTACGAAAATGAGAAGGTATTGATGATATTTGTAAAAAATCCCGTTCGGGGCAAAGTAAAAACCAGGCTTGCCAAAACCATTGGAGAAGAAAAAGCACTTGCCGTTTACAACGACATGCTGAAATATACCTGTAATATAACCAGGAATATTGATTGTTCCAAGGTTGTGTTTTATTCCGATTTCATTGATAATAATGACCTCTGGGAGGAGTCTGTATTTCAGAAGGAGATACAGACGGGGAAAGATCTTGGTGAACGAATGAAAAACTCATTTCGTCTGATGTTCGGGTACGGCTTTAAAAAGGTAGTAATTATCGGCAGTGACTGCCTTGAAATAAGTTCCCACATTATTGACGAAGCTTTCAGAATACTGGATTATAAAGAAGTAGTGATAGGCCCTGCCTCCGATGGCGGATATTACCTTATGGGCCTGAAACAGATCCATGATTCCCTGTTTGATTATAAATCATGGAGTACCTCCAGTCTGCTTAATGAGACGATCGAAGAATTAACCAGGGAAGGTGTCGGATTTTCACTACTGCCCGAACTCTCAGATATAGATGAGGAACAGGATATGTTAAACCATAATCGTTTCGGAACTGTAAAATGAATATGATCTGGTAATTGCCAAAGTCTTAAAGATTACCTCCTGATTTTGTGCAATTCTATTGGAAGAACAGACTGAAAGTTGATGAAGTCGTTATCTGTAGTATATATAGGCATCCGAAGGCGAGTCGAGATAGCACACAATAAAAAGTCAGTATTAGAGCCCTGGATGGCATTCTTCCGAGCCGTGTTAAAATACTCGGCCGCCAATTCATAATCTTCTGTTTCAATGGCAAGGTCCTTGAATGCCCTTAAATGCTTTTTTAGAACTTTATATTGCTTCTCTGATTTTATTCCATTGAGGAGCTCTTGACGTACTGGCCCGATGAGTTGCGCACGGACTTCTTTTATTAACTCCTCTAATTCTTCAACATATTCGTTTTCACCATCCTTACTTCTCCTCAAAGCTAAGGACCATACACTAGTATCAACTATAACTTTCATTTATGATCCCGCTGCTTTTTATAATCGTAGTCCTGATCGTAATCAATTGAATGGAAAATACGCAGGATCTCAGACTGCTTCCTGCGCTGGATATATTCCATCAAGGCTTCAGTAACAGCCCCTTTTTTAGTTCGATGTTTACCGACCAACTTTGCTTCTTCTATAAGCCAATCATCTATCGCTAAATTTGTAGCCATGTGTAATTAGTTTTACTCTTTCTACACACAAAGATATAGTTTTCTATGTGTAAATCATAGATGCTCAGATATTGTTTCATATAACGTAGCTGCTGGAGTTCGCACAGAACCCCGGAAAAGATCATCTTTTATTATATCTTGTAGTCCATAAACAAGAATGAACAATCCATATGCCACACCACAATACTGTAAAATCCGACAGTTACCATAGTCTTGCCAGCAGAACCTGATATTCGACAACCAGGTCCTTTTCAACCACAGGGCGATGGCAGCGGTACTCGGGGTGATACTCAGACTGCCGCCTGCAAAGCAGATCCTTGCCAGTAATCAGTTCCGGTCAAGATATCTTCTTGCCTAAATAAGAAAACACACCAGGAAATAGTCAGCTTATCCACGCGGATCAAAACTCCCTCAATACTTACCGGTACGCCTTTATCCACTCAATTTCAAGCCGAAACTCGCCGGCTTGTTTATCAGATATCAGGAATCCCAGCTGCTGAATATCTTTCGGCGAGACAGGCCCCGCGTTTGGCAGAATTCGTCCCCTGAATACAGGCACGCATTTGTCGAAAGGAACAGAGATAGTTTGCCACTGACCTATGTCAGTTTCAAAGTGATACCGGTATGATACCCCATCAAGCCGGTCATCCGTTCGGATCCTGAACTGGTATTTTTTGCCGTCTCCCTTTTCCCTAACCACGATGCCTTTAAACCCGTCCAGCTGAAACTGCATAGCTTTTGTTCTGGCGGATGCAAAGCCGCCATTATTCTCCAGCGATACATTCCCCGAGAAAACAGCAGTATTGCTATCACTCAGAATAAACCTGCTTTTCGAGAGGCCGCCCATAACGCCATCATTGACAACCAGCCAGTCGTCCGTATTTTCTAAAGTGCCAAAGTCAAATAACATGGCCTCATCAGCATCACTGGTGTTTGAATTCATCGTTTGTATTTACCGCTGTTCATTATTTTCTATATCTTTTCCGGCAACATGGTCGGCATGATAGCCGCCACGCTGTCCCATGGGTTTATCTTCACCGGTTGTGGTATCGTGTCTCGTTTGATGCTCCATCTCAGAATTGATTTCCGCACCGAGCAGGATAATAAATGCCGTAAGAAAGAACCACAGCATAAGGATAATTACTGCTGCAAAGCTGCCGTACATTTCATCAATGTTGTCAAAGTTATTTACATAAAG
>SKND01000011.1 GCA_007120695.1 Bacteroidales bacterium
CTATGGATCCCATATGTTTAACTATTGTATTTTGTGTGACGAAGTAACATGAGCCTAATTGATAATTAATGTAAAAATTAAAAATACCTGTGCCAGATGCAGCATTATGCTTAAACTGCAATAATCATTGATTCCTGTTTCCCATAGATAGCTGGCATCATTCCCGGATAATATTATAGTTTGTATCATTGCTGACATCAATATTATAACCATCGGGTAGAGAGTGCCTTAAGATTATGGTTTCGCCCACTTTTTCCCACTCAAATTCAAATATATCATCACCCCGGGGAGTGGATCCTTTGCAAAAAGTGAGGTCTATATCAGGAATGCGAAAACTGACTGATTTATTATCGACGTCTATATTAGTTATGCCAAGTACATCCCTGTAGAGAACATGAACAATATGTGATGCGAACCCATGGTTTAAGCTTGCATGGGTTGATATATTCTCCCAGAGGGTACCGGTTCTCTCAGCCATATAGTGAAAAAAATCAATTGATTCATCGAGCAACTGTGATTTCAGATTATACCTGGAGAGCAGCTCCAGTCGCAGATAGTTGCCAATAAATGCGTTGGCAAAATATACCTCGGGATATGGATTGTTGTGAATACGCCTTGGGCCAAATTCATTTGCAAGTTTATACCATAATTCCGGATGGCTATCAGGGCTTGCAACATCAAAAAAATATGCATAATACTGGCATATCTCTGTGGTGTTTTCCGTAACAACAAGCTCCCCATTCTGATTACGAACAGCATTGTCTATAAAGAACTCACCGTTAAAAGCCTGTTTCCTGATGACCTCACGAATTTCAGATGCATCTTTTCGCAATTCTTCAAGGCCGTACAACTCACCCGCAATATCAAGCATTGCTGCAAAAAGCATATTGGTAGGATAGTTAACATCCTGTACAAACCGGTTTGCCTCTGACCACTCTATAAATATCCAGGCATCAAGGTTTTCAAGCAGTCCGTCGTCATTCCTGAACGGTTCAAAGTAGTCAATCAGGGCAAGGATTTTTGGTTTAAGCGCATCAACAAGCTCCATGTCATTACTTCTTTCAAGGTACTCTTCGAGCTGGATCACAAACCACATTGCCCAGTTTGGTATAAAATTACCATTGTAATGGTCGGCCGGATAACACATGGGAAGCATCCCCTCGGGCAGGAATTCGAATTTTTCCGGAAGCAGGAAGTTTTCGTAAAAGTTTTTCTCAATAAGTGTATTACCTGAAAGGTCAACCGCAACACGTGCCATAAAGTAACTGTCGCACAGCCATCCTGCGCGTTCCCTTGAAGGGCAATCCATGAAAATATCCAGTGCGTTCTGGCGGAATGTTTCCACTCCGGCCTCAAAAATACGGTTAATTCGGGGGTCGCTGCTCTCAAATGCTGCGCTTTCAACATCCGGGTTGACGTATTCCCTGAGGTATAATTTGTTTATTTCGCACTCTCCACCGGTCATTATGGCCTTAAGGTACCTGAGTGTGTATGGTTCTATTGATTCAAACCTGTAAGTTCCGGGAGCAAGGTCATAGGTTACACTATTTATGGTTCCCATTCTGCGAAAATCAACATCCCCGTCTGAAAGTATTTCGTCAAATGTAAGGAAAAGCCTTCCTGCCCGGGTAACTTCTATTTCTGCTCCTATAAAACCGGTAAGGTTTATACCGAAGTCAAATATTTTGAATTGATCTTCTCCAAGAAGATAATCACCATTATCCCTGTAGACAGCGTCAACTACTTCAATTTCCAGTTGTTCCATCTCCTGTATCTCAATGGCGGGATTCAGTTCAAGCTCATCTTCAACAAACCCTTTAAGCTGTTCGCCGATATTGACAACAGCGCGGTCTCTCCAGTAGCTTTCACGTTTTATTCCGGTATTAACCTTACCTGAAGAGACAATCATAACAGGGTTCACTACCTTAAACTCCGGATATGGAATCCTTCTTTCCAGCAGGGCCTTTTCTCCGGTAGCTTCACAACCTGCAATATTCAGCTCATCATCGGTCAAAAACATCCAGTTATCATAACCGGGTTCAAGTTTGTAGTATTCTGTAAAAGTTCGTTGGAAAGAGTATCGGGGAACTTTCTGCACCCTTTCGTTTATAAGCACAGCATTAAAGTCACTATTTACCGCTGATGTTGCTGCAATAACCCTTTCCCCGGATACCAGTTCAGCTAGGATAAATGAAGGCTGATCAAGAAGGTAGTAGCTGTTGATATTATAGCCGGCCACCTCAATGGCAAGTAAATTCTGACCATCCTCCAGTTTCTCTGAAAGATCCCATTCATCAACCCGGTAATATCCATGTCCTGCCCGTGCAGGCCCGTGACCGGCAAATTTACCGTTAAGGTAGATCCGGTAGAGACTGGAACCTGTAATTTTTAAAATCACCTTGTTATTGGCGGGGTTTTCAAACCGGGCTGTGAAACCGGCAGTGATGTTCTTTTCATACTGCTTACCTGCTGGCCAAATTGCTTCTGCCCGGCTAAAAAACTCATCCGTTGCCTCTTGGTCTGCATTACACTGAGTGAGCACCATCAGTAGTGACGGCAGGATCAGCATGTAGAATAATTTGCCTTTTTTCATAAA
>SKND01000117.1 GCA_007120695.1 Bacteroidales bacterium
CGCCGCTGCTGATTATGCTGATGAAAATAAGTCCCGGGATGCCGCCCCGGATGAGGGCGAAGATCACGAGGAAAACACCCATTCCCCTGCTGCTGCGACCCTGGTAGACGGCCGGCAGGGCGGGTACGTGATGAAATGAACCAGATGGTGGTGTGAGCGTCTAAGGAAGTGTATGCAGCGATGCACCCGGGCAGATGACGACAGATGTAGAGTGTATGCTGCCTTTCAGATATCTCACCAACCAGGAACAGATCCGTTATGAATACATTTCTAAAAACTACCCTTATCCTTTTTCCCGGAGTTTTACTCCTGATGGGAACAGCACTATTTTCCCAAGCCGATGCACAGAACCGGTTCCGGGCCTCCGGCGATACAACCGTTACGGCGCAGGAGCGCAGTGTCCGGACCCAGGGAACCGCCCAGAGGGGAATCTTCCAGCCCCGGGATAACCGGCTTGTGTTGCAGCTTGATGATCTGACTGAGGACCAGATCGATCGTATCGATGCAATGAACCTGCAGCACCGTGAAAAGGTGATGGAACTTCGGGAAAAGATGCGCAGCAATGTGATTACCAGAGAAGTATACCTGGCCGAGCGACGTGCGAATTACGAAAACCACCAGCAGGAGCTGAAGAAAGTCCTTACGAAAGCTCAGTGGGAACAGCTGCAGGAGTTGCGGGCAGAACGACGAAGACCAGGATCTGACGATTAGGCGGCAGCGGTCAGATAATAGTGATATGTAACGAGAGCTTTTTTTTTTGTAATATCCACTAAAGAATTGGCATTCCCGGGTGCGGCCGCAGTTACCGGGAGTTTTTCGATCGGATATTCGAAGTGCGGCAGCTTTTTCCACAGACCATGAGAACGGACCAGTTTCCGGCCAGGCAGTTCGATAAGGGGATCATGGCTCGGCATGGCACTCTGACGGTCTTTGAGCCGGCCCTTGCCTGGCAAAAGGATGTATCCGTAGCGGACTGAAGCATATTATTGCTTGCTGTAAGTGTAATTGTTTATTTATTGGAAATGGAAGGACGGTGCAAATCATGAAAATCAAGAAAAGTCTGGCTATCAGTGAAACCGGGTTTGTGTTCGACCCTTCCACGGGGGACTCCTACACGTTGAATCCGATTGGCCTTGAAATTATTCAACTGCTCCGAGAAGGAAAAAGCAGGGAGGATATTACCAAAGCGATGACCCGTACCTTTGATGTCGACTCCCTGACCTTTGAACGGTACTATTTCGACTTCCTTGGGATGCTCAAGCAGATGCAGCTGGTGGAGTCCGATGAGTAAACAGAAGTTGACCATCGCCATTTCCGGGTTGAACAATGTGGACAGTCCGGGACCGGGGATCCCGGTGATCCGGGGAATCCGGGAGTCTGTGGACATCGACCCCCGAATTATCGGTCTGGCGTACGAAAACCTTGAGCCGGGACCGTATATGCGTGAGTTTGTGGATAAAACCTACAAGGTGCCCTATCCATCGGAAGGCGTTGATCCCCTTATTGAACGAATCCGCTACATCCATGAGCGTGAGCAGATCGACGTGCTGATCCCGAATTTCGATTCGGAAATTTTTGTCTTCATCAAACTGGCTGACAAACTCGGAGAGATGGGAATCCACACCTTTCTCCCCACATTGAGCCAGTTTGAGGAGCGGCACAAAAGCAATCTGCCCCAGTACGGGGAAAAGCATGATATCACGGTTCCCGACAGCCGCCCTGTCACATCCTTCGAGGATATTGAGGACCTGGTGCGAAAAGGTACATTCTCGTGGCCGCTGCTGGTCAAAGGGAAGTTTTACGACGCGTACATGGCACGCAGCGCAGATCAGGCCAGGATCTACTTCAACACGGTCAGCGCTAAATGGGGGCTGCCTGTCATTGTTCAGGAGTTTATCAAAGGGACGGAGGTGAATGTGGTGGCCCTGGGTGACGGTAGCGGTCGAACCGTAGGAGCCGTGCCCATGCGCAAACAGTATATCACGGACAAGGGCAAAGCCTGGGGCGGTATTACGCTTGATGACCCATCCATGCTTGATTTTACGCACCACGTCATGGCCGCCACCCGTTGGCGCGGCGGCATGGAACTGGAGCTGATCCGTACTCCCCAAAACGAGCTCTACCTTATCGAGATCAACCCGCGGCTGCCTGCATGGGTCTACCTGGCTGTTGCGGCTGGACAAAACCTGCCGGAAGCCCTGATAAAACTGGCCATGGGGCAGAAGGTCCCGGCATGGACCCGCTACGACGTCGGTAAAATATTCATCCGGTACTCATTTGACATGATTTGTGACCTCGATGCGTTCAGGAAGCTGTCTACCACCGGAGAATTGTAACAAATGTGCCTGCCGGACGTCATACGGTATGGCCATATTTTAAATTATTAGTTGCAGAGAACATGAAAAAGAAACCATTTGAACGCCCGGTCATCAAAAAACTGAGTGCCGGTATGCCTTCGAAATTCGGCCTGCAGGTGCGCCACGATCCCATTACGGAAATTGACGGTGTGCCGGTAACATCGCTTCTGGAGCGCTATGGCTCCCCGCTTTTCATCTACTCCGAGAAAACCATACGAAGCACGTACAAAG
>SKND01000191.1 GCA_007120695.1 Bacteroidales bacterium
ATTATTGATATCAGGGTAACTAACATACCTATAGGGTACGATAGTTCTTTGGATAAATTTAATCCCTCCGGAGCCAGAAGAATATACACAGAAATGACTGAAGTCATGAAAACAGCCGGCAGGAATGTTATCCAGAAATTCTTCTTGTTTTTTACCAGATATACTGTAATTGTCCACAAAACTATTGTTGCAAGTGTCTGGTTTGACCATGCAAAATACCTCCAGACCACGCCGAAGTCAATTTGAGTCAGCAAAAAACCTACCCCAAACAGAGGAATACTGATGATCAGGCGGTTGATAATAGGTTTTTGCTTTAATTTTAAGAAATCCGCAACTATCAGACGAGCACTCCTGAATGCAGTGTCACCGGATGTTATCGGTGCGGCAACCACGCCCAGCAACGCAAGGACAGCCCCGAACCTGCCCAGAAGTGAATTTGATATCTCATTTACTACCCATGCTGCATTCCCCTGATGCTCGTTCATAATATCGTTAAGTTCATGTACTCCGCCAAAGATACTCATGCTTATGGTGGCCCAGATCAGGGCAACGACACCTTCGGTAATCATGGCACCGTAGAAGACTCTCCTCCCCTGGTTTTCATTTTTCAGGCAACGCGCCATGAGCGGGGACTGGGTAGCATGGAAACCTGATATGGCTCCGCAGGCAATGGTGATAAACAACATGGGGAATATCGGGAACCGGCTTCCTTCTGAATGAAAGTTGCGAAGAGTGTCAAAGGTCAATTCAGGCATATGGTATCCCTTTACCAGCAGCGCAGTGATCAGTCCAATGGCCATGAAGAACAGGGCAAATCCGAAAATGGGGTAAATAGGCCCGATAATCTTGTTAATAGGAAGCATTGTGGCCACTACATAATAGAAAAAGATCAGCCAAACCCAATAAGTCATGGAATTGAAGTCGGGAGTAAAACCGGCCAGTATCCTGGCGGGCCCCATTATGAAAACGGCCCCGACAATAACCATTAGAAATACCGTGAAACCCCGCATAAATTGCATTACAGGCCTGCCCATATAAATACCGATTATCTCGGTTATGCTTAACCCATTGTGCTTGACAGACAACATCCCCGAGAAATAATCATGCACCCCTCCTGCAAAAATAGCTCCCAGCACAATCCATATATAGGCAACCGGGCCCCACATGGCACCTGCAACTGCACCGAAAATGGGCCCCAGCCCGGCAATATTCAAAAACTGTATCAGAAAAACCCTCCACCATGGCAATGGCATATAATCAACTCCATCGGTCATTGTAATTGCCGGGGTGGAGCGATTGGCATCAGCCCCGAAAACCTTTTCAATATACATGGAATATAAAAAATAACCCAGTAACAGAACAATTATGCAGATAGCAAGTGTAATCATTAACTTTTATTATCAATTTAAAAACCTCCTGTCAATAACTAATGCCGGCCCTGTTTCGGAAGCTTTCAGCTTCTACAAAAACACCTGTTTGTGGACATACAAGTGTTGCAAGGACAAAAAAGATTACAAATGAAACAATTACATGCTTTTTCATTATTAAAGCTTTATTAATTAAACTTAGGTTTGAGCCGTCGTTTTCGGTTATTCCTCCCGTGGTCCCAGGGTACGTCCAAGGTTATAGTTTTGCTGGTCCTCTATCTCATACCTGCCAACTCCAACCTCCATCAGTGCACTGAGTTCCTCCAGGTATTTCTCGTAGACTCCCCGGGGACTGGTATTATGGTTTCTGCAAAGGGATGCAGCCATCCCCACAACCTCTCCCATCATGCCGGTTGTACGCATGACGCGGACAGTTCCCAGTGCTACATGGGTTACGCTGATATTCCTGCCTGCCATAAAGAGATTATCAACATTTCTCGAGTAAAAGCAGCGATAAGGAATCGGATAAGGATGAATACTCTGATGTACGGCTATCGACTTGAACTCCATACCGGGAAAGTGAACGGTATTTTTTGGATCAGGATAATGCAGATCGATTGTCCACGTAGTAGGAGCGGAAGCATCAGGATATATAACAAAGTCCGTCAGATCAAGTTCTGTCAATATATGGTCGCCAAGCAATCGCCTTGATTCCCGCTTCCCAGCCACATATGCGACCCATTCAAGTCTGCGGTTTTTGTAGTCTTCCTTAACGGAGCTGTGGTTTTTCAGGTATGACCAGTTGGAATAAATTACCAGCATTCCATAGTCGCGTATACTTTCGAAATCATATACCTGGTTGAGATTCATTCCTGTCTCCCATGTCCATTCCCCCATAGTCACCTTCTGGGCATTCAACTCATTAAAATCAATTCCATACCTGAACTCAGAGAATGATGACGGAGAGGAGGTCTCTACCGAATACCACTGTACAGAAGAGCCCATGGTCATCTTGTCGGCTATCTCAGGTGCTGTGGGTTCTCCAAACTCAGCCCTGCCTTCACGACCCATTGAATAGTCGGCCCCGGCAAGGTAACCTATCGTACCATCACCAGTACAGTCCGCAAACAAAGGTGCAGAAAAAGAGAGCTCATTTCCAGTCTCGGTATGCCTGGCAATGACACTGGTAATAAGAGAACCCTCTTTCCTGACATCAAATGCCCTGTAATTCAGAAAAAGAGAAATATTTTCCTCCGCAAGTACAACTCCCAGTATCTTATGGTCCTCATAATGACCCGCAGGCCTTGCATTGCCGCCAAGCGAGGGACCTATCTCCCTGACAACATTTCCGAGAGCAGGAAATGGCTCAACATTTATCCAACCGCCCAGATGTACGCGGACCTCAGAGCTGTTGTTGCCGCCAAGAACAGGGCGGTCCTGTATCAGGGCAACCTTCAGGCCCAGGCGGGCAGCAGATATAGCGGCGCTTGTACCGGCTATGCCGCCTCCTACCACTACAAAATCAAAACTGCCAGCATCAGCCGGTTTCCCGGGCAAAGCTGAATGTTCTCTGCGGAATGCTTCAAGTGTGGCGGGTTCATCCGGGGGTACAACATCATCCATAGTAAAGAATATTGCATCACACCTGCCGTTGAACCCGGTAATATCGCGCAGTGAAACGATGGCAGACCTGTCCCGGATATCAACAGTTCCTGCCTCCTGCCATATCCATTCAGATCCCTTTGTGCCTAGTGCAACCCCTACTGGTTCATGATCGACAAGAAGCAGGAATCTTCCGGGACCCTCGCCGGGATGCCAGGGTGAGGTCCAGTTATATGTCCTTACAAATACCCTGTATTCGCCGGCAGAAGGAAACTTAACCTCTGTCATAGCATCCTTTACAGGAACACCCATACCATGTGCCATAAGGTATGGCGATCCCATTAGATCCATAAACTGCTGGTCAACTACCCAGCCTCCCTTGTTTGTAAAATTCTCAGCTTCAATAAGCACGGAGTTCTGTGCATTAAGATTTACCGGCAGAAACAATAAGATCAGAACCGGCAACAGATAAAAGATTTGTTTTTTCATAATATTATTATTTAGATTTATTAATATGTTAATATTCTGGTTCTAGAAGCCTGCTATACCAGGCATCAGGCACCTGCTTGGAGAGGAAACGGGGCTGGATGCAAAGGCGCTATCAAACCTTATCCCCCTTGCCGCAAGATTGTCAATGTTGGGGGTTTTAACCATACTTTCACCGTAGCATCCCAGATCAGGTGAAAGATCTTCGGCTATCAGCCAAACAATATTATGTTGTTCCGTTTTCTTGCCGCAAGCAAAAACTGTCGCCGCAATTACTCCGAATATAAGTCCGGGATGCTTCATCTCAATTTCAAAATTAATTATCATTGGTGGTCTCTCATAACTATTGCCTTGAAATTATCTGATCAATATGGTTTTCTATCAATTTGTCAAACCCGCTGATGATATCCTGATGCTGAGATGATCCCGCAAGATTCTCCATCTCAAAAGGGTCCTTTGTCTGATCGTACAACTCCCTGAACTGCACTTCAGCAAGTGAGTTGTCCTGGTAAGTTAAAATATACCGGAAATTCCTGTCATAGACTGTTAATCCCGGCTGTGCCCCACCATAGGTTCCAAGTCCTTCATAAACAAAGGCATCGCGCCACTCTACCTGGTTTCCTTTCAATATAGGGACAAGACTTTCGCCATGCATATCAGAAGGGATATCGAGCCCGGCCAGTTCAAGTATGGTAGGGGCTATATCAATATTCAGCACAATCTGATCATTTTCAGAATAGGATATGTCCGGTCCCGTGACGAAGAAAGGCACATGCGCCGAAGGACGGTAAGGCAGCACTTTACTTGTGAACCCGTGTTCTCCAAGCATCCACCCGTTATCGCTCATAAAAAAAACATAAGTATTGTCAGCGAGGTCCAGTTCTTCCAGTGCATCATAAATTTCCCCGAGAAACTCATCCATTTCGGTTATGACGGCATAATATTCAAGAGTATGCCTTTGTATCGCCGAATAGTCCGGGTAACCGTAATTCCTTGCCTGTATAAGGTTCCTGACATTCTTAAGATAGGGCGGTTTTCCGGAAAGATCGTCAAGCCTTGAAGGTGCAACCGGCATTTGATCCGGATCATATCTTGCAAGTGTTTCCGGGCGCGCATCCCAGATAAGATTGCCATCCATGTGGGGAAGTTGAGGATTATGGAACAGGAAAAAGGGTTTTCCGCTGGCGGCGGCATCTCTTAAAAAATCAACTGAACGTCTTGCACAATAAAGATCGCAATGAATCTCAGGATTTACTGTTTCACCCTCATCAAAAATGGTTCGCCCATAATAGGTGCCGTTCGAAAAGAACCATACAGCAAAATCAAAACCTGCTTCCGAAGGCTGGGTGCCCGAATCATGTGTGGCGCCTAAATGCCACTTGCCTGAGAGGCCGGTAAGGTATCCGTAATTGCGCAGGTACTGTGCCATGGTTATTTCATCCGGATGTATATCACTGTTCAACTCAAGGCAGCCGTTTGCGCTGCCGTATCTTCCGGTAAGCAGGGCCGCCCGGCTGGGACTGCATAGTGAAAAAGTAACATTGGCATTGGTGAAGTTAATTCCCTGGCTTGCCTGTTTGTCCATCTCAGGAGTGATGATAACCGGGTTTCCGTTTATACCCAGTGCATCATAACGTTGATCATCAGTGTAAATAATAATGAAATTGGGCTGTTTTTTGCCTGCATCTGACTGGCAGGAGAAAACCGCCAGTGCAGAACACAGTGACATGAAACCAATCTGTTTATTCATAATCCATTAAACTTAAATTAATTATATATAACTACTGCGGTTGCCCGGCATCCTTTGCTGACCGACAGCCGCATCCAGTGTGCACTGTAGGCATCCGGAAAATTATAATTGACATATTCCCCCGGCTTTACTCCGATGGTTTTGTATATCCTGTAGTTGCCATCTCCCATAAAATCAGTCTCGATTGTAAACTCGACAGCCTCTTGTGCGTCATGGTAAAGATGGACTGATTTCTTATCGAATCCGTGCATCAGATAGGGATCTGAGTATTCATAGGCTTTTACCCGGGTTTCATACCAGACGCCTCCCGTGCCCGCTGGTTTGCCGAATTTCCAGAGGTCATCGGTCATACCGAACCAGAGGCCCGCCTGGGGTTGTCCGGCAAGCGGATTCCGATCATTACTAAGGCCAAATTTCATGGGAGTCGACTGGTTACCTCCAAGCACAAGCATCCCACGCCACGAACAGAAATCTGGGATTACACGAAGGTGTCGGGATATAGGTTGTATTGACCACAATTCATTTCCATATGTATGATATCCGATCTCATAAAATATCCCATGGCAATCCATCAGGGCCCGCTCCGTTTCAACTTCCCTTATCCGCATCCACTCGGTTGCACTGGTATGATCAAAAGCTTTACTCCCTTTTGGGAGACGATATCTTTTCCATCCTCCATTGATATATACCCTTAAAATAACAGATATTTTGTCCCAACCAATCGCGATCATAGGTTGACCCCAGGCATGTGAACTCCATACTTCGGTAAAAGGATTTTTTTCAATAATTCTCCACTCTCCTTCCCCATCCCATTCTGCCAGCCTCCCGGCCGTCCATTCTCTATTGAAATCTCTTTCATAATAACTGTTGTTGGCTACTACTACCCTGCCATGATTAGTCCAACCACTTTTAAAATGTGGCTTACTGCCCTTAGGCACGATCAACTCATCCATAAGCTGGAAAAGTTCTCTTACTTCCAGGGTATGAACATTCACCTCAAAAAACTCACCCTCCATTGCCAGATAATAAAGTTTGTTATCTGGATCGGTTAAATGTATCATTGTGGCCGCCAGGCGATGCTCCTTAAATTCCTCTATCAATCTTACAGTACCCAATGTATCTATCAGATAGGGCCCTATTGCCAGCTGATTGCTGGGTCCATGTATAATTCGGTTTGCGTATGTGCCAACAACACTTTCAGGGTGCTTTTGTATAACCAGGTTATTATCTATTTCATATAGCCCTGTACCACTTCCGGTAGGAGTCATATGTGCTACATAAGTTATCACCCAAAGACGATCGGCCCAGGGCATTAAAGCACCTATACCTGCTTCGGTTCGGGGAAAATGATTTGCAGTCATGGTTAGGGAAGGAATAACACCACTAACAGAGAAAGGACTGTTTGACTCCTGAGAATGCAGATTAATTAAGTGAAAATGAGAAAAAAGGATAATATAAAATAGAATACTTCTCATTATAATTCATATTAAAATAATGTTCATATTTAAAATTTTAAACCGGGATTAGTCCTGTATATAAACATATACTATTGAATTATGGCTGAATTTGTTTAACTACTCTCAGTCCGCGACCATATCAACCCAAAATAAAATTGATACGCTGATCAGCAATAAACTTAATGAAATAAATTACTTCTATTTATTCACATCGCTAATTTTTCAATCACACATACCTTTCGGGCAAAGCCCCGCCTGGAAATTACCGCGACCAGAGACGCGAATTTAATAGATTTAATTAGAGTCTGTCTATAAATTCAGTGTCTGGATCATAATGTTTGGATGCAAGGCTTACGAAATCAAAAAAAGCAGAGTTTACATGGGGTAAATGAGTATTTTTTTGACGAGCGTAACGCAGCAGGCGGACATTATGGACAGGTACTAATAAAATTTTATTGAGGTTCTTCATGATTCAATATGCCGATATTTTACAAAGCCCGCATTAATCGCGGGCTTTGTAAAATATATCACTAACTATTAATAACCTGGATTCTGAACCAAATTCTCATTTATCATAATATCCGAAGTTGGAAGTGGCCATAAATACTGCCTGGAGGCATCAAATCTTCTTTGAGCAAGCCTTCTTACAAGTCCGGCATCGTACATTGGCGACAGATCCGGGATCCCGTTCTCATCAATAGAGGGAATATCAGGGAAGAACCACAGGCCAGGTTCGATAACCTTTTCTTTAAGATCAGATACATCTAGCATACCATAGATATCAGTATTTAAAACCTGTTCAGCAATTCTCCAGCGAATTATATCCATATAACGCCTATTTTCAAAAGCAAGTTCCATCCGGCGCTCCATGCGGATAATCTTTCGAAGTTCTGACTGACTGGTTGTTGTAACTGCAGGATAATCTCCTGTATTTGTGTAGTCAACTCCATAAGCACGTGCACGAACTTGATTAATCGCATCTAGCACAGATTGATCGATCTCATCCAGTTCAATTTTGGCTTCGGCATACATCAACAACACATCAGCATACCTCATAATAATTATATCGTCATCAACCTGATGGTTAACTAACCATTCTTCATCTACACCTTTATTCCATAAGAGTCCGTTAAATGAGGCAAAAGCCGCGTTTGAGCGGGTATCGTTATTAGTTACAAGATTTCCTGTATTAACATTCAATACTTGCAGAGAATCCGGATGTGGCTGATAAATATAGCCGAGATGTTCTGTACCAAACTCAACAATCGTAGCAGAAAGCCGAGGATCACGATTTTCAAAAGGTTCACGTGGATTATACAACGGTGATTCATCGATCGGAAGTCCATCAGAACAAAGAAATGCACTCATTAAATCCCAGGAGGGAGCTTCTGCTCCACCCCAACCACCTGGAAGTCTTGAAGTAAAGTTCCTTACACTTCTCACAGCACCAAGTTCCCTTGAGCGGGGTATAGAAAATAAAACTTCGTTTGGGTTTCTGGTTCCTGCCAAAAACAGTGTTGCAAAATCAGGATATAATTCGTATTCTCCCAGGTCAATACATGCTTTAGCAGCATCTCTCGCAACCTCCCAGTCACTCATATACAATGCAATACGAGCCTTCATAGCCATTGCTGCCCCTTTTGTAGCATATTTATTTTCTGAACTTCCATAAGACAGAGGTAGTTTGTCAATGGCTGTATCATAATCATCATAAATATTTTGTAAAACAATATTCTTGTCTGTCCTGGACATTGTAAATGCCTCATCCAGATCAAGATCTTCTGTAAAAAATATTACATCGCCAAATAGAGAGATTAAAGTAGAATATTTGGATGCTCTTGAAAAATAGGCATTTCCCGCATATTTATCCACTATTACTTGCGGGAGGTCGTTTTCTACCCTCGGCAAGTTATTTATAACCAGGTTTGACCTAACAACCGCTTTATAAATATTTGACCAATAAGAATTTACAGCCCCCCAGTCGGATGTTATTGTTCCTGCGGTAATTGGCGTTGTTAACTCACGCCGGGTGTAGTTGTCTGTATGTTCATCACTTACTTCACCCCAAAAAACCGACCTAAAAAGATCATTTACTGCCATCTCCACCTCTGTCTGATTCGAGTACCAGTTTTCACTGGATCCTTCAGACAGTGGATTAAGATCAAGATCTGTACAAGCTGCAATAGAAATAACAGCCATAAAGAATATTATTATTGATTTCATTTTCATAATATAATATTTTTAGAAATTCACAGATACTCCGAAAATTATTGATGTGGTAATTGGATATCCGGTGGAAGATACTTCCGGATCCCATCCCTTGGGATAATGGTTAAATGTATATATATCTGTTGCAGTTGCATAAAGCCTTAAGTTCTGCATTGACACTCTCTGAGCCCAGCTTCTGGGAAGAGTATATCCAATTGAGATATTTTTTAACCTTAAATATGCACCATTAATCAACCAGAAATCAGACATGGCGTAATTGTTTCCCATGCTGACACGTGAAAGTCTGGGATACTGGGCATCAAGATTTTGTTGTTCTGTATTGTAAACACTCCAATAAGTACCATCAAGTATCTTGGGTATATGCCCCCAGTTTTCAGGAATAGGCTCAACCATTAGCCCACTGAGGCGGTTATTTTGTTTTCCAACTCCCTGAATAACTAGCCCAAAATCAAATCCTTTGTATCCAAGACGGAGATTTGCACCATAAAGGTAGCGGGGTAGAGAACCCCCAAGCAGTACACGGTCATAAGCACCTGATATAACACCATCTGGATCTTCATCAGGACCACTAATATCTCTGTATTTTATATCACCAGGTCTGACAGAACCGCTGGTTACCGGTGAATTATCAACCTCTTCCTGTGATTGAAACAATCCATCAGAGAGGTATCCATACCATTCCTGAAACTCACTGCCTTCACGGACTATCTGCGCACCAATAAATTCAGTGCCTCCAAGATCTCCCATTTTGGTTTTATAATCAGAAATATTTAAACTAAAAGAATAATTGAATTCACCAGCACGATTGTTATAAATAGCTTCAAGTTCCCATCCTTTCGTATACATATTACCTGTATTCTGATCTGGATTATCATAACCAATATAATTGGGAATCTCTAATGCCAATAACATGTCGCTGGTAGTTTTCTGGTAATAATCAGCTATTAAGCTCAATCTGTTATCAAAAAAACCAAGATCCAGTCCTACTCCAAATGTCTCGGTAGTCTCCCAGGTTATATTATGAATTGCGTATTGCCATTGAGCTGCTGATTGCGCAGCAACAACATTTGAACCCTGATGAAACAATGCATTACTAAACCC
>SKND01000395.1 GCA_007120695.1 Bacteroidales bacterium
GCCGGCCTGAAAGCTTTTACTGCCGCTATGAGTCTGGGCATAACCTCCTGTATGTCACCCACAATACCATAATCCGCCCTCATAAATATGGGTGCATTGGGATCTTTGTTTACGGCAACGATCAGTTTTGACGAGCTGATACCGGCAAGGTGCTGAACTGCTCCTGATATTCCCAGTGCCATATATACATTGGGCGAGATTACCTTACCTGTTTGTCCCACATATCCGTCATGGGGGCAAAGTCCGTCATCCCAGGCCGGGCGTGAGCATGCTGTGGCTCCTCCAAGCAGTCCGGCCAGCTCTTCTACATATTGCCAGTTTTCCCTGCTGTTTATTCCCCGGCCGCCCGAAACCACTACCCCTGCTTCTGACAGCTTAATTTGATCACTGGTTTTCACTGTGTCTACTATCCTTATTCCGGGTATCCCTTTCGGGGAAGTTATCGATGGTTCGGCAGCAAAGGTTTCGGTTACTTCCGGTATCGGGTTTTCCAGGGGCTTAAAAGAGTTGGGCAGCAATATAAGAACTTTACGGGGGGTTTTGATTTTAACCGTTGCAATTACCTTCCCGGAAAATACCTTTTTATTAATGGTGAAGGGGTCATAGCTAACAGGAAGCGCGTATATTCCGGATACCATCCCGGCCTTTAATTTTGCCGAAACCAGCGGAGCTATTGCTTTACCGGCAACACTGCCCGAGAAAAGCACAATTTCTGCATTTTCCTTCTCAACCGCCTGCCTGATTGTTTCTGCCTGCGACGAGAAGTTTGTGGAGGGGTTGCCTGTACCGTCCGCAATTAATATTTTATTTGCGCCATACCTGGCGAGACAGCTTATTATTTCTTCTCCTGCTCCGGTCCCCGTCAATGCAGTGACGCTTCCACCGGTTCCTTTATTCAAATCATTGGCATAACTGAGGAGCTCCAGAGCGCTTCTTCTCAAATTGCCTTCATACGTCTCTATATAAACAAGTATCTTCATTCAGGGTTATTTTCATTAAACGCATAAGTTATGCTATGCCTGCTTCCGCATGCAGTCTTTCAACCAGCTCATTATAGTTTGAATCTGTTATTATCCTGCACTCCTTAGATGCTTCGGGCAGTTCATAACTGTTGTACTCAGTCAGATGGTCAGCCACCACAGGAGGAATCACCTCTATACTTTTTTTGCGCGATTCCATGATACCTCTCATCGAGGGAATACCGGGAGCAGAGGCGATCCCTTTTTGAATGACTGCAATAAACGGCACCTCTGCTTCCAGTTTCTCTTTACCTCCCTCTACTTCTCTTTGTACCATTACCTTGTCGCCTTCCAGGTCAATTAATGAAACGTTGGGGAGACAAGCATATCCTGTAAGTTCTGCAAGCATTCCGCCTACTGCATATCCGTTGAAGTCGCTCGATTCGATCCCTGTCAGTACAATATCAAAGTATTCTCTGTTAATTAACTCCGATATCTGGATGGCAACATACCATGAGTCAGGGGGCGTTGCATCTATCCTGATTGCTTTATCAGCACCAAGGGCCAGAGCTTTCCTAAGTGTTCCTTCTGTTTCTGCGTTGCCTACAGTAATAACGGTAAGCGACTCTATCTGTGAAGGGTGCTCCTTCCTGAGCTCAACAGCACGGGTCAGACCCAGCTCATCCCATGGATTTATTATCCACGATATTTCTGACAGGTCTACCGAACTTCTGTCGGGAGTAAGCCTTATTTTTGTTTCAGTATCGGGGACATGACTTATACAGACAAGAACCTTCATAGTTTTAATTTTTAGTCAATCATTAAACAGTTTTAGGTTTTAAATGTTTAATGAATGTTTAACAAATTTGCTATTTTGGGTCAACAAAAAATATTATTATCCTTTTAGCCGGAAGATATGACCGTAAAGATGGTAAAAACAGAATTAAAACAGCATTAAAATAAGAAATGGGTAAAGTATTATATTATTTCACAACTGACTTATATTGCAAAAATAGCATGATAACGCATTTGAGATTGACAAAGTCAATGTCAAATCTGATTCATATTGCTAAATGTCAATAACAGCCCATGTGAGATTGACGAAGTCAAATCCTCAGGGTCTGTATATTACCTTTTGTGAACATTAGTTGCTGAGGATTTCTCTTTTTCTTATATTGTAAGCAAAACAGATGATACAATGATGATTAATTGTGTAACAGTATGAGAGGAAAGCCCGAAAACAGAAAGATCATCAAAGGTTTTTCAAAGCTTAGCAGGGAGGAGAAGCTTGGTCTGCTTCTGCAAAGATCAAAGGATCCGGATGAGATAAGGTCTCTTGTTGAGTCTTACAGGCATCATGATCCTGATATGCAGAAGCTTCATGATGAATTCAGCGAGAATACCATTACAAATTTTTTTCTTCCCTGGGGAGTTGCACCTAATTTTCTTGTGAACGGTAATCTCTATATGGTTCCGATGGTGACCGAAGAGAGTTCGGTGGTGGCGGCAGCCGCAATGAGTGCCGGATTCTGGGCACAGAAAGGTGGTTTCAGGGCTGAAGTAAAGGAAATGATCAAAACCGGGCAGGTGCATTTTATCTGGAAGGGTGATCC
>SKND01000311.1 GCA_007120695.1 Bacteroidales bacterium
CAATCAAAAAAGCTGACCCGAAAAAATTGGGGTCTTCAGACTACCGACTGACGAAAAAAACACCAGATAAAAAGAAACGGATCTCTTCGTCCCTGCATCACCCATCAGCCTCTATTCCGGTTGACAGGGTGCATAATTAAGTCCCGATACCGCCGATTTTAGTTTTTCAAGTTCAGGACCAGGTAGAAGTATTACTTTTGACAGGCTTAAACCATTTTCGGGATTAAGCCCGGCCTTCAGCCTGGTGACTGCAGTTCTCAGCACCAGATCGTGGTCAAAGGCCAGGGGTGGCAGATCCTTTATCCTGAACCATTTTGCATTAGCTGCATCATCGCCGGCAACAGGTTCAATTTCAGACATCTCTGCAAGGGCAAAATAGGCCACGGTAATAACCCTCCCTCTTGGGTCACGGTCAACGCCGCTGTAGGCCCCCAACTGTTCCAGATCAATACCTTCTACTCCCGTCTCCTCCATGAGCTCCCGTGCGGCGCACTGAAGTGTCGTCTCATCCATATTAAGAAACCCTCCTGGAAATGTCCATCTGCCTCTGTATGGTTCATTGCCCCTTTTAATCAGTAAAACATTCAGATCTTCACCATCAAAACCGAACAAAACACAATCGGCGCTTACTGCCGGCCTTTCATAATCATAACAATATTTACTCATACCTTAACGCTTCATTTAAATATATGGGATTATTTTTGTCAAAAACGAAATCAAAGTTAATTAATAATTTTGCCAACTTGAACTCCCCGGATAAAACATCAAAAAACCTTGTTTCGGTTATCCTGCCCTTTTACAGGCCGGGAGCAAAACTGGAATCTGCTATCAAAAGCATTATAAACCAATCCTTTACCAGCTGGGAGCTAATACTTGTCAATAATAATGCCTGCGAAATCTCATCTGCCATAGCATGAGCTTACCGATAGTCGAAAATACTTCATCTTGAACCTGATCTCAAAAAGAGGGGTTGGAAACGCGATCAGAGATCATTTCAGAAAACTCGGTTTTGTTGAAGGCAGGGATATGCTTCTTGCCGGGTAAAGAAAAAATTAGGTAGTTTTGCAGCCGTTATAATAAAATACAGGGCAGGTTAATGATGAACTTATTCCAATTGAAAGGCATGGTGAAAAACCCTCGGTCAGAAGCTTCAAAAAGAGAGATGAGGAGACAGGGGAAATAAAGGGCATTATAAACGAATTCAGCGATTCCGCATATAATTCGATGGGAATCATATGTAAAACGCAGAAACAGGCTGACAGCCTGTTCGAAGCATTAAAAGATTAAACCGCCTTCCTCCCGTTTGTCAGGCAAAGATCAACCAGCTCGTCAATGACGGCAGTACCGGCACACATAACCGTATCGGCACCTCCCCAGTATATTTTGACCGTTCCGTCATCTTCGGGAACAGCCCCGCATGTAAATACCACATTATGCACATACCCGGTCAGCTCGTATGGCTCTTCAGGCTGCAAAATCCAGTTGTCCCCCACCCCGATAATATTCGAAGGGTCCTTAAGGTCATGCAGGGCGACTCCAAGCCGGTAAACACTGCCGTCCATTGTGGGGAAAACCCCGTGGTAAATATTCAGCCACCCCTTGCCGGTTTTTATTGGCGGGGCTCCGGGACCGATTTTCATCTCGTCCCAGTGGTACTGAACAGGCTTCATGATCAGTTTTGAGTCACCCCAGTACCTGAGATCGGGCGAGTAACTTATCCATACCGACCAGGGACTGATTTCCGAGTGTGGCCTGTCAAGACGTGCATAAAGGCCGTTAAACCTTTCGGGGAATATAACGACGTTGCGATAATCGGCCTCGGTGATCAGTGAAAAACGGTCAACAGTTTGCCAATCCTTTGTTTTCGCCAGTGCTATCCTCACCCCCTGCCTTGAGTATGCCGAATAGGTTATCAGATACTCCCCGTCCAGAAATGTGATCCTCGGATCCTCTATGCCGTACTCTTCATATTCTGCGAATAATCCGGTCTGAGCAGGCACCATAAACGGCTCCCTGTCAGCCTCAAACTCAAAACCATCAAGGCTTCTTGCAAGTCCCAGAATACTCCTGCCATTATGCCTGTGCGACCGGAACAGCATGATGTACTCATCATTGAATTTTGTAACCCCGGCATTATGTACAGTAGCAACTTCGTACGGAATGTCAGATCTGGTGAGGATGGGGTTGTTTTTATACCTTTTTACCAGTGCCATAGTATTGTGTTTTATTAAGATCAAAGCCTGCTTATATTCTGCCTTTCCCTCATTTACAAGATATTAACCCCCGAACTGTTAAAAGGCATTACAAGATAAATGACTTTGCCTTTTCCAGTTCATCCTCAAGAATGGTGTGATCCCTGCCGGGGAATATGTCAAGTGTAACATCAGCACCCATTTTAACAAGCTGATCTCTTGTCTCTTCAGTACGGCTCTGAGGTATATGGGGGTCATTATCGCCATTGCTAATGTATATCCTGGTACCGTCAAAGCTTCCATTGTACTTGTCATACCCTGGTTCACTGCCAATCAGTCCCCCGGTAAATGCAGCAATCCCTCCGTACCTGGTGGCGTATCTTGCGGCAACTTCTACCGAAAGGCATGCTCCCTGTGAAAATCCCATCAGGTAAATATTCTTTTCAGGTATCTGTTTTGAGATATTGTCGATTATTTTTTTCACATAATCAACGGCGCTGCTCAGCCATGGCTCATTCTGTGAAACAGGCATCATAAAACTGTGGGGGTACCACTGGAAATTTGTAGCCTGCGGAGCTGCCACATACCACGATTCATCGGTAAAAAACCCCGCCAGAGGCAGGATATTCTCTGCTGTGGCGCCCCTGCCATGTATCAGCACCAGCGCTTTTGAAGCTTCCTGAAGTCTCTTCCCCTCTTCCAAAACGTCAAACTTATGCATTATAGTATCGTTTTTCTGTTCTGATTAATCCATGAACTCCATGGCATCAAATGTAATAGTTTCCAGATTGCTCTCAATCACATCCCTGTTGTTTTCTTGCCACGTGGGTAATTTCAGTGAGGTGCCCAGATGGTTGGGATCCTCATCAATTGCCATTCCAGGGGGATTGGTGGCTACCTCAAACAGGACGCCCCCGGGTTCACGGAAATAGATAGATTTAAAATACTGCCTGTCCACAACCGGTGTTACATGTACCCCGGTGCTTGCAAGTCTTTCCCTGACTTCCAGCTGAGCTTCGTCATCGGAGGTGGCAAAGGCAACATGATGGACCGTTCCGCTGCCTCCCCGTCCCATTGATCCGGAAGGCATTTCAACCACATCAACTATTCCGCCAACTTCCCCGTCAGGTGAAAACCTGTACCGGTCTCCATCCTCTGCTACCACCTTGTGATCGAGGCAGCCGGTAAGAAAATCGGCTGTCCTTTTATGACTCTGCTGGTTGAGGGTTATTCCGTAAAAACCTTTTATTGTATGTTCGCGCGGAATATGACCGTAATTGTATCCCTCCCTGTAATCCCTGTCATTTGTTACCAGTTCGATACCGAGACCGTCGGTATCTTCAAAATATATAAACTCCTCATCATTAAAACGCTTTTTAGGAGTCGTGTGTTCGACACCATACTTTTTCAGCCTGTCCATCCAGTATCCGATCGAGCCATCGGCTATCGAAAAAGAGGTAACCGTTAACTGTCCTGTTCCCTGGCGGCCTTTTGCCATTTTGGGATAGGGAAAGAATGTCATTAACGTTCCGGGAGATCCTTCACTATCACCATAATACAAATGGTACACTTCAGGTGCATCAAAATTGATTGTTTTTTTTACCATTCTGAGACCAAGTATGCCTGCATAAAAATCAACATTCTTTTGTGGATTGGACGACAATGCCGTTACGTGGTGCAGACCGAGAATCTTTGTTTTGTTATCTTTATATGTCATGTTTCTATAAACTAATCTGTTAACAATTATTTATCGACTATAGTACTTCAGGAAGCCGGTATCCAGGTGCAGGTCACCTACTTCATCTTAATGCCTGCGGCTGTGTTACGGACTTTCTCCGGGCAGCCTGATAAAGACCGACCTTCTGACCTGCTGCCTTATATTTCTTGTCCTGTGACCCTTCCCGGTAGTATCTTCTGCCAGGAGAATATCGCCCCCGCTGAATTTCCTGGTTTCTCCCAGGCTGGTGGTGATCTCTATGTCGCCGTCAAGCAGTATAATGAACTGCCTTGACGGGGCATTATGAAAGTCCCAGTCATAATCCGGTTCGTTTAGCCTGAACTGGATATCTTTAACACCAAACTTAGAAGAAAGGTACCCTACAGGTCCCTGGTCGGTGAGACCAATCTTAACATCCTCGAACCTGCTTTCACCTGCACTATCTGAGTATAGCCGTGTGTATGTAAAATATTTTGATTCCATTAACGCCAAATTCTGCGCATTATCCAATATCTACATAGGTAAATGCATATTTGGCGTTTTTGTTCAAAGGAGTTTATCCGGCTAATCTGGACCCACGATTTTTAAAGGAAAAATCTTCACCTACACAAACTTAACTAACTGATGCTATGATCATTTGATCTCAAAAGAATCAAGGATCCCGATATAAGAGCCGTCGGCATTAAAGCCGTGCATATCCATTATTAAATTGTTACCGCGAACGGAAACCCTGGCATAACCATGGAAGATACCTCCCTCAATTGGCTCAGGAGGACCAAGTACACCGTAACTGCTTTGCCGGCGATATTCGCCGGGAACATTGGCGGGCTCACCGTTTACCTGTCCTCCGATGAGCATGTGGGGCCATTCATACACCAGCGGCTCAAAGCAGTCAAGGTAGCTGCCACCCCCTGCAATTACATAATGTACGCCGTTCACGTATCCCCGTTCATAACCATGCATGTGACCGCTGAAACAGATATCAACGTTATATTTCTCCAGCCTGGGTACAAGGTGTTCCCGTAATCTGGCGTCACCATCAATCCATCGTTCACAATAGGGCGGAACGTGTACTGACACGATACGGAAGCGGGCATCACGTGCTTTCCGGGAGGAGAGCACAGAGTCAAGCCAGCCGTTTGTTATATCATTACCCGGATCATCGGCCGCGAGAGCAGTTGTTGTAAAGTGCTCAAGGCAGACAAAGAATACACCTGAATACTCAAAGGCAAAACTGCCGTATCCGGGACTGTGAACAGATAAACTATCGGTCCGCCACCTGCTTGGCATATCTGCTGCAAGCCGCAACGGGTGATCAGGAGAATTGCCGTCATGATTGCCCCAGGAGATAAAGTAGGGTACATGTTGTCCCAGGATTGAGGCCATACGGTCGAGATAAGATAATCTGGTTCTTGAATAATCATCGCCGTCAGCAGCATGGTCGCCAATTCCCAAAAATAAACTGATCTCCTGCTCTACCATATGGCTGAACATCGAATTTCCCGGCTCCCACACATCGGCCTCCCAGTATATTCTGTCGCCATGGCTGCCAACCGTGTTGCCTTGCTGGGTATCGCCGAGAACTGCAAAACTGAAATCTTCCCACCTTGCCGGCGAGGTGGCAAAGGTCCCATTTCCGGTAATACCGTCACCCGAAGGTAAAACCAGCCTGTAATTATAGGTTGTTCCAGGTTCAAGCCCTGAAATGATACCCCGGCAGAACCAGGTGCCTCCGCCACTGGCGATAAGCTCCATGGGTACCGTAAAACCATATCCTGTAGTTTTGCCGTATTCCACTGCCAGTGGAATATTTTCTGCTACTTCTGCCATTATAACCATGCCTGTTTGTGACATATTCTGCAGATAGGGAGGCGTCATAACAGTTACACCAGGGTCATTTGAAGATGAGGGTGACATAGATTCTGTATACCTTAAACTGGAACAGGCCACCAGGGCAAACATCATAACCAGCGATAAAATTCTCATTTTCAAATCGTTTTTGGTTTATAATACAGCAGTTGCCGGTGCATATACCCAACGTTGTTGTCTATGTGAAAATCAAAACAAAAGGTAAAGCAACCATGCAAAAGTAAGTCCGCTTACAGCTATAATGGTCTCCATTACCGTCCATGTCTGCAGTGTCTGCTTCTCATCCATTCCCAAATATTTGCCTACCAGCCAGAATCCGCTGTCGTTGACATGTGAAAGTATAGTTGCTCCTGCTGCAATGGCAATTACAACCAGCGCCTCCCGGGGCTGGGAGAGCGCGAAAACCGGTAATATGGGACTGATTATTCCTGCCGCCGTTATCATTGCTACAGTGGCCGATCCCTGGGTGACTCTCACTACTGCAGCTATCAGCCAGCCCAGTACCACCGGGTTAATATTGCCGGAGGCAACCGCTATCGCGAGACTGTCACCAATGCCACTGTCAATGAGAATCTGTTTAAGAACTCCACCTGCCCCGGTTACCAAAATAATGATACCCGCCGGTCCCAGTGAGGCATTGCTTATCTCCTGTAGCTTCTTCTTTTTCACTCCTCTTTTGATGCCCAGGAAGTACATGGCCAGAAAAGTGGCAATCAGCAGTGCTGAAAAGGGGTGCCCGATGAATATTATAAAGGAGGTGAGAAAGTTATCGGGTATATAACCGGTATTAACGAGTGCCGCGGTAATGGTATTACATAGTATAAGGGCAAGAGGGGTGCCAATGATAAGAATCACCAGTCTGAAGGCAGGATAATCCTGTTTTGGCTTATCATTACCGGTCAGCGAGGCAAACATTTCAGCCGGCGGCGATATTTTCACCTTTTCGCTGATATACTTGCCGAAGACGGGCCCTGCAATAATAACAACCGGTATACCCACTACAAAACCAAGTATGATTACCCATCCGAGATTAGCACCGATAATTTCCGATACTGCCACAGGACCCGGTGTAGGGGGAATAAAACTGTGTGTAGCTGCAAGTCCCGCCAGTAAAGGAATACCATAAAAAAGCAGCGATTTCTTTGTTTTCCTCGAAAGAGCATAAAGGATGGGAACCAGGATAATGAAGGCTACATCGAGAAAAACCGGGATGGCAATAATAAAACCGGTTATACTGAGGGCCCAGGGTGCCTTCTCCTCGCCGAACTTGTTTATCATGAACATTGCCAGTGCCTCTGCCCCACCCGAATATTCAAGAATTTTTCCGAATATTGCACCGAGGCCTACCACAACTGCTATAAAGCCGAGAGTGCCCCCCATCCCCTCCTGGATGCTTTCAAGGATTGATCCCGGAGTCATTCCCGCTGCATAACCTGTAATAATACTCACCAGCATCAGAGAGATAAATGCATGGATCTTGAGTTTCAGTACCAGGAATAGTAATGAGGCAACTGCGGCAACAATGATAAGAACAAGAATGATGGGGTCCATGGGTTAAGATATTAGTTATGTTGTTACACCACCTTTTAAAGGCTTTATGATGTTTGTCGCATAATTTGGAACTCGTATGCCGGACTAACAGTCCTGGTATTTCAGGCCTGTCCGGTTACAAATATATTATTCTTTAGGTTTTCTACCATACCGGGCTGCTATTATGCTGATAACAAATATCTGGAGCGAATGAAAAAGCATTAGCGGTACCAGTATTAATCCTGCCGCATGAAATCCTCCAAAAAGGACGCTGGAAAATACAGTGCCATGAACGAGCGACTTCTGGGTACCGCAAAACAGGGCGGTGATCCTGTCTTCCCGGTTGAATTTCAGTACTCTGGAAATTATATAAACTATACCGTAAACAAGAAAAAACAACCCGGTTACCAATACGGCCAATAAAGCAAGGTCAATAACTTCAACCATTTCGAATACGGCATCGTTGAAAGATTTGGCAAAGCTTTTATATACGATCAGCAATATGACCGATTTGTCGAAGGTGCTCAATCCTTTACTGTGCTTTAATGCCAGGGAGTACCATTTTCGGCGCAGCAGCAATCCGGCAATAACCGGGAGTATTATACCAAGTAAAAGCCTGAGATAAACCTCTGTAAAATCAAAATTTGCCTGTGTCTGCTGAAGAAACAGTCCCATCCACAAGGGAGTGAGAAAAATTCCGATTATCCCGGAAATGCTTGCGTTAAATATTGCAGCGGGAATATTTCCCCTGCCCATTGAGACCATAACAACTGAGGAAGAGACTGTTGAGGGTACAACAGCCATGAAAAACAGTCCCAGCCAGAGTATCTCCTGCTGCTCATTGCGTATAAATGGATAAAACAGTAGTACCAAAAGGGGAAACAGCAGGAATGTTGTGCCCTGGACAAGTATGTGCAGCTTCCAGTTTTTAAGTCCCAGCTTAATTTTCTCTGTGCTGAGCCTGAGTCCGTAAAAAAAGAATATCAGAGATATACCGGCAGTACTAATATAGCCAAGAATGATACCGCTTTGTCCCCCGGCGGGTTGTGGAAAAAGATAAGCAATAATTACCCCTGCAAGGAGCGCTATAACGAATTTATCAATCTTCACAGGCAACTAAACATTTGATAATATATCCTCATGAACCTTCAGGTCCTCTTCACTAAAAAGCACAAACCTTATTTTGCTGACATGGCTCAAACCGGGAATCGTTTCTGTTATTGTACCCAATGCAACCTTTGCAGCTTCTTTAACCGGATAACCGAAGGCTCCCGAAGATATTGACGGAAAGGCAACCGACTCTATCCTGTTCTCTTCAGCAAGCTTCAGGGCATTACGGTAACAATCTGCCAGAAGCTTATCCTCAGGTTTATCAAACCCGTAAACAGGACCCAGACAATGAATGACATACCTGTTAGGAAGATTATGAGCTCCGGTAATCACTGCCTCACCAGGCTTAATCGGTGCAAGAGGAAGGCACTCCTCCTCAAGTCCGGGCCCCGCAGCCCTGTGAATTGCCCCTGCCACACCCCCGCCAATCCTGAGCTGTGCATTGGCTGCATTGACAATTGCTTCAATATCCTCCTGGGAAGCAATATCTCCCCTGAGACATTCAATTTTAACTCCTGATAATATCTTTTCCATAACTGACACCTCCTGATTTTTGACCGGAATATTTTTTATCAATTATCTTTTAGGGTACCTTTACAGGTAATATAGCAAAGATAGTAAATTAAGATCATCGAAAAATATAAGGACAACCTAATACACAATCATTATGAAGGCACTTGTACTTGAAGAGTATATGAAACTGGTATACAAAGATGTAGCCGACCCTGTAGCAGTTGATAATGAGGTGCTTGTTGAAGTAAAGGCTGCCGGAATATGCGGGAGCGATGTGCATGGCATGGACGGAAGCACGGGAAGAAGGATCCCCCCTGTTATTATGGGTCACGAGGCAAGTGGTATTATAAGGGAGACAGGAAGTGGTGTCAGAGGATGGAGCGTTGGCGACAGGGTTACTTTTGATTCGACCATTTATGCGCTGGACGACTGGTTTACCAGGAGGGGAAGGTATAACCTGAGTGATGGCAGAATGGTGCTCGGCGTTTCGGCTAAAGAGTTCAGGCGTGACGGTGCATACGCAGAATATGTAACCGTTCCTGCACACATTCTATACAGAATACCTGAGAATGTCAGTTACACACGTGCCGCAATGGTAGAGCCGGCAGCAGTAGCTCTGCATGCCGTGAACCTTACTCCCGTTTCTGTAAACGACACGGCCGTAGTAACAGGTGCCGGCATGATAGGACTCTTTGTTATCCAAATGCTCAGGCTGGCAGGATGCACACAGATAGTGGCCGTAGATATTGACGATAACAAGCTTGAACTTGCAGAGAAACTTGGTGCTACGGTAATGCTTAACCCTGAAAAGTCAGATATCTCAGATGAAGTATCGGTTATAACAGCAGGAAGGGGTGCAGATATAGCGTTTGAGGTGGTCGGTATCAGCAAATCGCTTAATACCGCAATAAATTCATTAAGAAAAGGCGGCGTCCTTACCCTGGTTGGCAATCTGTCTGCCACGGCCGAAATTCCTCTGCAGGCGATCGTGACCAGGGAATTGAGACTACAGGGATCTTGTGCCATCAACGGTGAATATCAGCCTGTTCTGGATCTGATAGACCGCGACATGATCAATACGGATATAATGCTTAGTGCCGAAGCTCCGCTTTCAGAGGGCGCCGACTGGTTTAGAAGGCTTTATGAAAAAGAGAAGGGGCTCAATAAAGTGGTTCTGATACCGTGATCCTGTCATATTTCGCATATTTCGCAATAAGTAGAAAACCCGCCAAATTTAAATCCCGCCGGTAAAAACTGAAAATTACCGTGGCTTATTTAAAAGATCACTAAATATAAAGCATAGTATAATGGTAAAACTCAAAACAGGAATTACAGGCTGCGGTAAGGTTGCCCATCTTCATGCAAGAGCGCTTATAAACGGCATTAATTCTGATTTTAAGGCCGTCAGTTCCAGATCTGCTGAAAAAGGAGGGAAGTTTGCTGCAGAATATGGAGTGAATTCGTATACCGGCATCGAAGAGATGATCGCAAAAGAGAAGCTGGACGTAGTTGTAATATGCACCCCTCATCCGTTTCATAAAGATCCTGCAATAGCTGCCATCAACGCGGGTGCCCATGTCATTGTTGAAAAACCGCTGGCTTCTACGCTTGAGGATTGCGATGCGATGATCAGGGCAGCAGATAATGCCGGCAAAAAACTCGGTGTTGTGAGTCAGCGAAGATTTTATTCACCATGCATGAGAATGTTCAATGCCATTCAGGAAGGCAAAATTGGCACTCCCGCACTGGGTTCGGTTTTGATGCTTGGGTGGAGGGACAAAAACTATTATGATAGTGATCAGTGGCGCGGTTCATGGGAACATGAAGGCGGAGGAGTACTTGTAAACCAGGCCCCTCATCAGATTGATCTCCTGCAATGGTTCATGGGAGGCGAGATAGACGAGCTGTACGGCATTTGGAGAAATTTCAACCACCCGTATATTGAGGTAGAAGATACGGCGGTAGCTGTACTGAAATTCAAAAACGGCGGAATAGCAAATATTGTGGTCAGCAACTCCCAGAATCCCGGCATCTACGGGAAAGTGCATATCCATGGTTCCAGCGGAGCATCCGTTGGTGTTCAGACAGATGGCGGGGCAATGTTCATTGCGGGGATGTCGGGCATTCTTGAACCCCCGGTCAATGACCTGTGGAGTATCCCGGGAGAAGCAGAGATGCTGGACAGATGGGTTAAGGAGGACTCTGACATATTCAACTCCGTAGATGCCACAGAATACTATATCAGGCTGCAGATTGAAGATTTTATAAATGCCGTTGTCAGTGACCATGATCCTCTGGTTACTGCCGTGCAGGGCCGTAAAACAGTCGAGATATTCACGGCACTCTACCGGTCCCAGCGTGATAACCAGCCGGTTAAGTGGCCGCTCAAACCGGAAAATCAAAGAAATGACATGGATGGGAGGATCATGAAAGATCTTTCATGATCCTTTTGATTGTCCATTTACCGGTTATTGCAGCCGCAGGAAGACCTCCGGGAGGCATAAACCACTGCCCGGTCATATATAATCTTTCAATGCCATTGACTCTGCCATTGTGCCTGAGTGGTTCACTATACGGAGTATTTCCGAATGCAAGCCAGGACCCCCTGTATGCGCCACACCACCGTTCATAGGTAACCGGTGTTGCCATATCAAGAGGTTCCGTTTTTCCTGCAAGTATGGGGAACCTCTGCTCAAGCTGACCTGCAATATCTTTTGCAAGTCTTGATTTCTCCTTTTTGTACAGCTCCTTGTCACTGTTCAGGCTTTTCCACCAGTCATAATCCGCATCAAGATAGGCAACCATCAGCGACCTGCCTGCAGGAGAGAACGAGGGTTCATGACAAAAGTGTTTAACCGATAACTTGTTTATCTTTCGACCTTCAAATTCAATCCCATCAATGGCAAAGATACAATTCCCCGGCAACGAAGATAAATCAGCATCCACGGCAAATGATGCGTAAACGCATGATTGGAGCGGATAGGCCTTGCTGTTTTCATATCTCTTCTGAAATTCATCATCAACAAAATTTCCCTTTAGCAATCTGTTAAAGACCACAGCCGGATCACATGCCGTAACAATAAAATCGCCGGTTTCAACTGAACCATCACTCAGCCTTAACCCGGTTGCAATACCATTTTCAATAATGATCTCTTCAACTGCATTATTAAAACGGATTTCACCTCCAAGACCCACAAACTTATCTTCAAGTCTTTGTGTAAATGCTCTTGATCCCCCTGAAGGAATACCGGCATTGTTGCTCGTAAAGGCTGCAAGGGTAAAGAAAAGACTGTAGGTGCTGTATTTTTCAGGAACAATCTGATCAAAAGCAGTGCTTATCAGTTTGTTGGTAAATCTCTTTTTATATTCACTCACAGGAAGGCGGCTGTATTTACTCATTTTTCCTATTACTTTCCTGTTTTTGAAAAGAAACTTAAATTTTTCAAAGATGTTCATCAAATCTGCGGGCTTATCGACCGAGGGTTCAAATGATCTGAACGCTTTAACTGAATCGGTCAGCTCCTCTATCTCAGCCTCATCCTGAGGGGATACTTCAAGAAGATGCTTCTTAAGTCTGTCAGGGTCCCGCCAGATGCGCAGATCGGTTTTCTCACCCAGAACAGCCGTGAAACTCTCGGGCTGGTATATCTCAACACCATCAAGTGCACCGGTCTCCTTCCATATCCGGTTCATAGCCCTTCCCTCTTTTGTCCCTACAAGCCAGTGGATACAACCATCAATATGATACCCGTTACGATTCCAGCCTGTACATTCACCCCCCGATACAGGGTTTTTTTCAAAAATTACGGCCGACAATCCTGCTTTCAGGGCATAAATCCCTGCAACCATACCTCCGGGTCCACCGCCGGCAATTAATATTTTCTTCTCAGAATGCATAAACGAAAATTTTCTCAATAATTTGGAAAGGTAATAATATCCGGATTTATCTTAACTGAACAAAACAAATAATATTCAATTAAGTTTTGCCCTGAACGTAATTTGATAATACGGTCACTTTTTTGCCTGGTCAGATTAGCCGGTTCCGGCTCAGCTTGTCGAAGATATTGTAAACTGCCGGGCATACTTCGGTATTCTTAAGACAGATATGGGCTATTCCAATGATATTTTTCTGGTCGGTGTGAGGATAGGTCCTGCAGGCCCTGGGCCTTACGTTGTAAATGGAACAGTAATTATCCTCCATAAGGAAAGGACACGGCATTGATCTGAAAACATAGTCCCTGTCCTCGTCCACTGAAACATATTTCTTAAAAAACTCCGAAGTACCTTTCTTTAAATATCCTGCCATTCGCTCAATATCCGGGCCGGTCAGCCGCGGTCCCAGATTCCTGCAACAATTTGCACATTCAAGGCATTTTATCAGGGTAAACTCCCTCTCATGAAGCTGATGAATGAGCCGGTCTGCATCGCGGCTTTTCATCCTGACAATTTTCGCCGAAATCTCACTGAACTCCTTTTTTCTTCCTGATGCCCTGGATTTCAATATGTCAGGATCATAAATTTCCATATTCAGAACAATATTTAATTGAATAAAAGATTCTGCATTATCTCTTATGACAAAAGGTCTGCTATCTGATACCTGCAAGTGTCAATCTGCCATAATAGTGAATCAAAAATAGCCTTAATTTGTGATGGTATAAAATTTGGCCTATAATATACCATAAATAAAAACTTATAAAACCATTATTAAGATGAGTGAAAAAGATAAGAGCGGACTTGTACTTGTTTCCGAAATATATCCCGATAATATTGTGATTCTGCCACTTGAAAACAGGCCTGTTTTTCCGGGACTTACTCTGCCTCTCTCCTTTTCAGGGAAAGAAATAGTTGAATATGTCGAGTATTCTATGAAACATAAGAATAATTTCATTGGAGTCTCGCTTATTAGCAAAAGTAATACTGATGACATACTGAAATCGAAGGTTTTTAACACGGGCACACTGCTTAAAATAGCCAGGGTAATTAACAAAGATGATGATTCGATCCAGTTTTTTGCGCAGGCAGTAACACGGTTTCATATTGTAAAGGAAAACAAGCGGACCGACATCCCACACTGGCAGGTCAGGTATGAATACGATGAGAAATCGCCTCCTTCCAACGAACTGAAAGCCTACACCCTGGCCGTAATAAATTCTGTTAAGGAACTTATCAAGCTTAATCCCATGTTCCATGAGCAGATAAAACTGGCTCTCTCGCAGGTTGGAATGGAAAAACCGGGACTGCTTATGGATCTGGTAGCCTCCTTTTTGTCGGCCGACAGCGATAAGCTTCAGGAGATACTCGAAGCAACAGATCTTTTTGAAAGAAGTGAGAAGCTCCTTGTACTTCTGAAGAATGAAATTGAACTCAACAGGTTGCAGCAGGATATTCAGAAACAAATTGAAGAAAAGGTATCAAAACACCAGCGGGAATTTTTTCTCAGAGAACAGCTTAAAGTGATCAAAAAGGAGCTTGGCCTGGAAAAAGATGATAAATCGACCGAAATAGAAGGATTCGAAAAGAAGGTCAGAAAACTGAACCTGACAGAGGAGGCCTCACGTGTTATTGCAGAAGAGATGGATAAACTTAAGGCTTTAGAGAGTGGTTCGGCTGAATACCAGGTAACACGCTCTTACCTTACATGGCTCACAGACCTTCCGTGGGGTATTCATTCCAAAGAGAACTATGATCTTGGCAAGGCTGCAAAAATTCTTGATGAACAGCATTATGGCCTTGATGATGTAAAACAGCGTATCAGAGAATTTATCAGTACAATAGTAAAACGGGGGAAAGTATCCGGAAGCATACTATGCCTTGTTGGTCCGCCGGGAGTTGGTAAGACCTCGATAGGAAAATCAATAGCCGATTCACTCGGAAGGGAGCTTTACAGGTTTTCGGTTGGAGGAATGCGTGATGAGGCTGAGATTAAAGGCCACCGCCGGACCTATATAGGGGCTATGCCCGGGAAATTCATTCAGAGCCTGAAACGTACCGGTGTTGCCAATCCGGTGATCATGCTGGATGAAATAGATAAGATAGGTGTCAGCTTCCAGGGTGATCCTGCGGCAGCATTGCTTGAGGTGCTTGATCCGGAGCAGAACAGTCAGTTTCTTGATCATTATCTGGATGTACGTTTTGATCTTTCCAATATACTTTTTGTAACAACAGCCAATCAGCTTGATACTATTCCAAGACCTTTGCTTGACAGGATGGAGGTTATCAAACTGTCAGGTTACATACTGGAAGAGAAGGTGGAAATTGCCAGGCGATACCTTATTCCCAAGCAAAGGAAGGAGCACGGACTTAAGTCGGCCGAAATCAGTATCAGCGACAGCGCCCTTGCCAGAATTGCTGACGGATATGCCCGTGAAGCCGGCGTCAGAAGCATGGAGAATCAGATAAAGAAGATCATGCGGAAAGCAACACTTTTGCAGGCTGAAAAAGGTATAGAAAAAATCAGTGTGAGCCGGCGAAACCTGAATGATTTCCTTGGTCAGCCGCCATTTTCTACCGAAGAGCTATACAAAAAATCTATTGCCGGGGTAACCCTGGGACTGGCGTGGACTGCCATGGGAGGAGCAACACTCTACATAGAGGCATCTTCGGTTAAAAGCAAATCAGGAGGAATAAAACAGACCGGTCAGCTCGGCAAGGTAATGCAGGAATCGGTTGATCTTGCTTACTCCTATGTACGTTCGCTGGGAAACAGAAACAAAGTGCTCAGTGAATTCTTTGACAGGAACTTCATTCATCTTCATGTACCTGCAGGGGCTACACCAAAAGACGGACCATCGGCCGGTATCACGATGGCACTGGCACTCTGGTCTCTTGCAACAAACAAACCGGTGAAAAAGGGTATAGGAATGACGGGAGAGCTTACACTTACCGGAAGGGTCCTGCCAATAGGAGGAGTTAGAGAAAAAACCATTGCTGCAAGAAGAGTTAAGATTTTTGAACTGATCTTTCCTGCTGATAATAAAAAAGATTTTGACGAACTTCCCGGGTACCTTAAAGATGGTATTACTCCCCATTTCGTCAGTAATTTCGAAGAAGTCCTTCAAATTGCATATCCCGGAAAGTAGTTTTCACGTGATATGCTTTTAAGTTAATTTTCTTAATTTGCAGGAAAAAACAAAATGGCCTGCATGACACAACCAAAAAAGTGGCATAAGATTCTTAATGCCGGAAGCACTGGTTTTATCGTTGTAATTTTATTATTACTATCCACACCTGAAATCTCTTCACAGGATGACCTGAATGTGATGCAGATCAGGGGTGTTAACTGGTTACACTGGTCGGACCTGCCAAATGCTCTCTATAAGCATATCACGGCTGAAGCATATGATCTTCTGGAAGAAAGAGCCGGCATGGTATCAGAAATCCGTTCAGAAGAGGAATGGATTGAGAGACAAAAGCATCTGCAAGCAACACTTGCCGCCATAACCGGCCCTTTCCCCGATAAAACACCTCTTAACGCAAAAGTTACAAGCGTTGTTGAGCGCAATAACTTCAGGGTCGAAAACATAATCTTCGAATCACAGCCGGGTTTTTTAGTAACCTCTTCCTTGTTTATTCCGAAAATACCCGATGGTCAGCAGGCCCCGGCAATTATTTATTGCAGCGGACATACCCTTGAAGGTTACCGAAGCCCCACCTATCAGCATAAGATCATAAACCTGGTTAAAAAGGGGTTTATAGTTTTTGCCTTTGACCCGGTTGGCCAGGGTGAGAGGCTGGAGTATTATGATCCTGAAACAGGAAAGTCAGTTGTCGGCGGACCAACACGGGAACATTCATACCCCGGTGCCCAGGCCTTCATTACCGGTAGTTCCCAGGCCACATATATGATTTGGGATGGTATAAGGGCTGTGGATTATCTCTTCACCAGGCCGGAAGTTGACAGGGAGAGAATTGGCATAACAGGACGTTCAGGTGGCGGAACACAATCCGCTTATATTGCCGCCCTTGATGAGCGTATCTATGCAGCAGCACCGGAGGCATATATAACAAGCTTTACCAGGCTGCTTCAATCTATCGGGCCCCAGGATGCCGAGCAGAACCTGTATAATGGTATCAGGCATGGGATAGACCATGCAGACCTGCTTTCCGTAAGAGCGCCCAAACCGGCGATGATTATAGCAACAACCAATGATTTTTTCAGCATTCAGGGAGCAAGGGAAGCCTTCAGTGAAGTTCAGGATGTTTACCTCGCACACGGTAAACCAGAAAATATAGGAATGGTTGAGGACCTGGAAGGTCATGCATCAACCAGAAAAAACAGGGAGGCGATGTACGCCTTCTTCCAAAAACACCTTAATAATCCGGGCAATAATGCAGATATTGAGGTTGACATTCTAAGTGAAAAAGAGTTAATGGTCACCACAACGGGGCAGCTATCAACCTCAACCGGCAGTGAAACGGTATTCAGTCTCAATAGCAGGCAAGCTGAAATACTTGCGGAAAACCTGAGCGAATCAAGAAAAGAATCTGAAGCCCACCAGGTTTCAATAATTAAAGCAGCGAAAAAACTTGCTGGTTACCGGGCACCCGGGAAATTAGGGGAGCCGGTTTACACAGGGCGCATTCTGAGGGAAGGTTACCGGATAGAAAAATATTTTGTGAGAGGAGAAGGAGAATACGTAATTCCCTATTTAATGATAATACCCGACATTCCCGGTTCCGGGTCACTTATCTATCTGCATCCGGAGGGCAAAGCAGCCGATGCATCTCCGGGAGGACCGGTTGAGTGGTTCGCCAGGAAAGGATTTACCGTACTTGTACCCGATCTTATCGGGACCGGAGAGACGGGACCAGGATATTTCAGGGGAGACGCCTTTATTGAGGGTACTTCCTACAATGTCTGGTTTGCTTCCATGCTTACAGGAAGAAGCATCACCGGAATCAGGGCGTCAGATGTGGTAAGGTTAACACGTATTCTTAATGAATACCATGGTTGTGATGAGGTTTATGCCCTGGCAAAAGGGGAAATGTCAACTGTCCTTCTTCATGCAGCCGCTTTTGAACCATCCATATCGCGTGTAGCACTGCTGGCTCCGCTCTCCTCCTACCATTCACTCGTAACGACCAGGTATTACAGTCCCCGATTCATCCACGGAGCCGTACCGGGGATGCTTGAATCCTACGACCTGCCTGATCTTGCTGCATCCCTTGCCCCTCGCGTTTTAATGCTTGTTAATGTGATTGACGGAGCAGGCGAATCAGATGATCAGTCGGAAATGGACAAAGATCTTTCCGTTATCAGGAACGCTTACCGCCAAAGGGCCTCATCAGGTTCACTCATGATTGAAACAGGCCCGGATTTGAATAAATTTTTTCAAAAATGGATCAAATGATTTTAACTGGCAGCATCTTTAAGTAAATAATTACATAAAAAACCAAAACCAAACTGTTATGAAAAAGCTGAGCTGTTTTATCGTATTAATTCTGTTTTCTTCCCTGGTTGTATTTGGTCAAAGCAGTAATACAAGAGTATTTACCATTTTTACTTCTTATGGTTGTGGTTGCACAGGATCAGGAGGTGCTCCTGATACTTTTACGGACCATGATGAGGTCTTATATGAACTCCGGCAATCATGCACAGGAATTGATTTCATTGAGTGGGAAGGTAATAGTCCGTCTGCATTTGATGAGGTGACGAGCAACATGGATAGTTACGACGGAGTGCTTATCATCGGAAGGCTGGCCGGAGATTACAGACTGGCTTTCACCGGACTGCCAACTATAGTAGTATATAATCTTTTTGAATTCATGGACGCTCAGCCTTATCACCTCTTTGCCACTGGAAAAATGCCTGAAGAGAGTGTGCTTAAGGGAGGAACCGGCTACGAGGGTGGCAGAATACTAACCGCCCAGCTGGACAGGAGAAATCTTGCCTCGCCGGCTGTTAGAGATGAAATGTTCAATGACCTGGTGGATAAAATCATGCTTATAAAGGTTATAAAGGAACTAGGGGAAACCAGGATATTGATGGTGAAAAACCATGAAAATGAAACTATTGCAGCAGTAAATTACAGGGGTGATTTTAATCAGTCTTTTCCCGAGGATTTTAATGAAAGGTATCTTGCAAACTTCACTGAACTCTTTGGTGTGGAAATTGTCCGGGCGGAGCCCCGGGAATTTTACGAAGCATACAGAACAGCAGATATAAATAAAGCTGAAGAAATCGCTGACGAATGGATCAAAAATGCACGAAAAGTTACAGCGTCAAGACCTGAGATAATAAAAACTGCCAGGGCGTACCTTGCATTCGATGAGTTAAGGGATAAGTATAATTGTAATGCAGTATCCACTCACATCCGTACAGTAACAGGAAGCGGAGAGCTTGAAGACCAGTTTTGGCCCGGGGTAGCTTTGGAGCTTGGATTTAAGACAAGGGGTATAATGGCAGTTTGCCAGAATTACCCGGATCTGCTGATCAGCCAGGTACTGGCACATCTGATGACCGGCAGACCAAGCATGCTTGCTGACTTTATGTATGATATCCACAACTCCACAGAAATAGTCCTGCACAGCGGGATACCAGTCAATCCTTATGGAGATGAACGCAGGGTTCCCTATTCAATAGTACCTCATGCCGAAAGTCCCGTGAGAGATATTCCTGAAGAAGCCGGGTCTTCTACCGGTCTTACAGCCCAGTGGCCTGCTGGTGAGCCCGTTACCTTATGGGAAGTTCATTCCCTTCTCAACAGGATAAGGTTGCACACAGGCGAAATAGTTGATGGTCATGCTATTTATACCGGAGGGGAAGATCTGGATGATGTAATGTGTACGGCAAAGATTATAGTTAAGCATGATGACATAAAAAAAATTCAGAGGCAGTTTCAACCCTATCTGTATGGAATTCACCTCAATGCCACTCTTGGTGACCTGAGGGAGCAGATTAAAGACCTAGCAGTTTTTCTGGGAATGGATGTAATAGAAACTGACAGATAGTTAGATATGCAGAAAGAAAGAAAGAAAGAAAGAAAGAAAGAAAAACATAAATACAAACAAAAATAAATCATTAGAACATCATAAATATGATCAGAAGGGACTTTTTACTTAAATCGGGCCTGATAGGAGGTGCATTTATTCTTCCCGCATTATCATCCAATTGCAAAAATAATACCATCAAAGAACCGGAGCAGTTCTACACACCTGTCAGAAGGAAAGTTATGATGGCAATGCTGTCAATGCAGAAACAGAACTGGGAACACGGAATTGCCAGCCAGGCATTTGTTGAAGCAGGCGATCAGCAGATGATGATGTTTATGGCTAAGGAGGCAGTGCTGAGGCAGGGTAGTGACGGACGTCTTGCAGTCATGAGCATTGCAAACGGGATAAATGATTCGGCCACTCCGCTGGAAGCAGTTTTGCGAACAGCTGAAATACTTGATGACCGGGAAATGAAAAATGCTGCCGCAAGGATGCTTACGTACCTTTTTGAAACTGCTCCGAGGACAGAAGAAGGCTTTATTCATCACTCCTATCATGGTCCTGAACTCTGGAGTGACTCTATCTATATGGCTCCGCCCTTCGTGGCATTTGCCGGTTACCCTGAAGAAGCATACAAACAGGCCAAAGGGATAATCGACAGGTTATGGATTGAGCAGGAGTCATTGTTCGCATACCGGTGGAATGCCGATACAGGAGAAATCTCCCATCCGAATCTTTGGGGCCTTGCAAATGCACATGCAATAAGCGGAATGACAAAGCTCGAAAGTCATCTCCCCGAAAGGATGGCAGCAGAAAAAGATCTTCTGAGAGATTATATAAGGAAACATATTACCGGTTGTCTTAAATATCTCAGGGATGATTACCTGTTCCACAATAATATAAACGACCCTTCCACTTTCGTGGAAACCAGCTTTGCGATGAGAGCAGCCGATACCATTTTTAAAGGGATAACAGCCGGCTGGCTGGAAAGAGATCAGCTGGAAACGGCATTGAATATGCGGAAGGCTGTCCATGCCAGAGTTGATGACCTGGGATATGTGGTTGGAGTTCCCGGTCCACCCTCCTACTCATCTCCCGGTTGGTCAAGCGAAGGTCAGGCTTTTTTCCTGATGATGGAAGCCTCGTACGACAATCTTCATTTGTGATTTTAAATTATGAACAGACAAATTGAGGCAGGCGAATTCATTGAACTTAGTAAAACAATCCCTGTACTGGATGTAAGATCACCTCATGAATTTACAGAAGGCCATATACCGGGAGCCGTAAACCTGTGCACTCAATGGAGGCTATAAGGCTTACAGGAGATATATCCGGGATCAGGGTTACCAAAGATATGTGTCGGGTAAATACTAAAAAAAATGAAATAACTGATATATTTGCATCTTCAAAAAGGTAAATGTATTTCAATTTAAATTCACAATAAAGTATAATGAAGAAGTTTACATTTTTATCAGTATTATTCATTTTATCAGTATTTATAAGCTTATCAGGGAGCACCGCTCTCGGTCAGACAGACCCCGTAATTGAGAGGATAATTGAGATCGGTCAAAATGACAACCGGACAATGCAACATCTTGATGTTCTTTCAAACCGCATAGGCGGGAGACTTTCCGGATCCGATGCATATTCAAATGCGGCGGAATGGGCTGCATCAAAGTTCAGGGAGTGGGGAATGCAGGTTGAAATGGATCAGGCAGGAGAAGTCCCGGTCGGGTTTAACAGGGGACCGTGGTTCGGACGTTTGCTGGGAGAACAGGGTATGATTCTTCACTTTGCCACACCTTCATATACATCGGGTACAAAAGGGGTACAAAGAGGACATGTAGTGATTGAACCCAAGACCAGAAGACAGTTTGAGAGAATGAAGGGACAACTGAACGGGGCATGGGTACTAATAACCGGCACCAATAACGGATGGCCTGTAGATATTTCGGGTGCGGCTCATGACAGGAGACAACGTTTGATCGAAAGAAATTTGGAGATAGAAGAGAAAAATAATGAAATAAGAAGGGCAAATCGCGGCAAACATGAAGATGAACAGGAGGAACTGCTACCCCTGGAGGATGAGCCGGCCCTCTTTTACAGGGAGATGGTTGGGGCTGGAATACTTGGAGTTATTCAGAAGTCATCTGTGCCCATCAGAGCGTTGTATGACCGGAATAATCTTGACGATATGACTTTTGATAACCTCCCGGCAATACCCGATATAAAGCTTAATGAGCATCAGTATGCAAAAATTGAGCAAATGGCAAGGGAGAGACAGTATTTTCAACTGGAATTTGACATACGTAACTATTTCAAGCCGGGTCCGGTGAAGTATCACAACGTAATAGGCATAATTCCCGGCACTGAGTTTCCCGACGAATATGTAATAATGGGCGGACATCTTGATGCGTTCGATGTAGCAACCGGCGGAGTAGACAACGGCTCGGGGGTTTCTCCTTCAATGGAAGCTGCCCGGCTTATAATGGAAGCCGGAGGCAAGCCAAAACGCACCATCCTGGTCTGCTTGTGGGCAGCAGAGGAATTTGGCCTACTGGGTTCAAAGCACTGGGTTGAACAGAACGCCGATAAGCTTGACAGGATAAGCAATATGTTTAACAGGGATAGCGGACCTCTGGTTGCAAGCAGTCTTGGTGTAACCCCGGCAATGTGGGACGATATGGAGAGGATTACTGCACCCCTTAACGATATTAACCCCGATTTCCCGTTTGAGCTCAGGGAGCATTCACCAGGAAGAGTGCCGGCAATAGCCGGTGGTACAGATAGCGGTTCATTCGCCGTAAAAGGAGTGCCTGTTATGACTTTCGGGTTATCAGATCCCAAAGGCTATGATTTCCAGTACGGAGAGATCTGGCATACAGAGAGGGACCTTTACAATATGAGTATTCCTGAATACCAGGAGCATACTTCAATTGTAACTGCCATAGTTGTACTTGGGGTTGCCAATCTGGATAATCTTTTGCCCAGGGAGGGATACTGGCTGGAGGATAATAATTAGAGTCCGTCCATAATGTCCACCTGCTGCGTTAAGCTCGTCAAAAATATGCTCATTTACCTTTGGTCGGAATCATATATAATGAATCTCTCATTTGTCAAAATACATCAGATGTGACTTTCTGATTCACTCACTCACTTACTTTATTTATGTAAACTAACTAATGGTCGTTTCGCTAACGATTTCTTTAGTGTTTCAGGGTAAATTGCCCCCTGCATAAATAAACAATCAATCTGTTAATATCAACAGTCAGATGATGAACTCTATTTCAGGTAGGTAACTCTTCTCTCAATTCTGATCAGTGCATTTCGTTTTCCATAAATTTCTACCTTAGAATCAGAAAGAACGACTTTAAAATCCTCTCTGAATAATAAGTTTAGAACCCTGCCAAGTTTAGCTTTCCTGTCAAACTTAATAGTTTTGTCATCCTTGTGTATAACCTTATAACCTATACGCCCTGCACTGTGCTCAAGTTGTTCCCTTAAAGAATCCAGGTCATCGAACTGACTTAGTACCATCACTCCGTTTTTATTTATCATGCTTTGAATAACCCCATGCCCTACAGGATAAACAATACTAATAAACCACGTACTTTGAAAAACCGAGGTAAAAGAGGCGCCGATTAACAATGCAAATAAAAAAACAATTCCATTAACCAGCAGAAGTGCGAAAAATATCATTCCCGCCATCTCTGCAAGAGAAACCTTGAAAAAACTCTTTTCTATTTTCATCTCTGTCTCCTGTCAATTTTTATTTATAACCTAAATTCCGGCGGTCAATCTGTTCAGACCGGTTTAACACTCTATTAATTTAAGAGTACAATTGACTAAACTAACATAAATACTGCTACTTATGTTCAATCGGTTAAAAACCGGCTACACCTGCTTCCCGCAGCTGGTAAACAAAGTTTATTATATCCTGAAGATCTGTCTCATCCCTGTTCTGGGCATCAAGCATTTTTTTGATCATCAGAACTGAATTTTCACCATTAACCAGGCGTGCAATTTCAGTCCGGTCTATTCTTGTTACAACAGGGTAACTGGATATTGCAGCATCAGGCAGATCGGAGATTTTCACAGTCAGCTTTCCCTGGCCCATTTTGTATGTCTCGGGGGCAAGTTCCGGTATCATAGCATCGGCCTTTTTCTCCAGTTCATTTAAAACAATTGCCGGAGCAATCATCCCGAATTCTGTTGCCTTCATTCTCATTTGCGACTCAAGAGCCAGAAGGTGCGCCTGTTTAATATTTTCAATTGATTCAACAAGTGTTTCTATGTGCGGACTGATCTTGTCATCTTCTGAAGCAAGTTCATTAACAGATCTGAGCGTGGCTTTTTCATTTTCAGCATGGGCCTCAACCAGCCAAACTGCTTTTTTATAATTTGCCGTCATATCTTCAGCATTTGATCTGCTCACAATATCCATTGCCACATTAATTTGGTGACCCAGTCTTCTAGTGGCATTACCGGCAATTTCTCCTGCGATATTCACAGCCATATCAGTGTCTGCATTAGCTATAGTATAGGCTGCAGCGGCACCAATAACGACAGCTCTTCTCAGTTGTGTAGGATCGGCCTTATCAACCAGGTCACCTGAGGTATGATACCAGAGGTCTGGCCATGCTATCATCATTACACCTGGAATACGCACACCAAAATCATTGAATACAACATGGTCAGATGAACCGTAATGCATTTCAACACTGTAATGAAAGGGTTCATCTGCACCGAAAGGTGCCACGATCCTGTGCGGTATCTTATTAATCTGCCCTCTGTTATGAACTCTTTCACGATTGCCTTCACCGACAAACCTGTAATAATTCTCCAGCACATCATTCACATAATGAGCATTTCCAAAGGTAGTCCTCATAAGTCCGAAGTGAGCATTATGCAAACTCAGCCACTCTCCTACCATATCCATATTGATGTTGCAATAAGCATTTTTAATCTCGTCAAAATGCATGTCAACCCAGGGCCTTGAACCTGAAAACTCCGGGCCCCACCAGAACCTGATTGAACGTTTTGGCCTTGGAATTCGCCCTTCTTCAATAAGGGTATTTAAAACTCTTGCCACTTCAAGAATTGCTGCGCCTCCCGACTTGTTATCATTCGCTCCCTGTTTTACAAGGCCTTCGAATATATGTGCAGAAAAAATCACTGCCGTTGCATCAGGATCTTCTCCGTAGATTATTGCATCGATGTTTTGAAGTTCATTGGGTTCCATGCTTGTTTCAACCTGCGCATGTACCTCAATTCGTTCACCACGCAGAAGCCTGTCCCTGAGATACTGGCCTTCGCGGATATTCATCTGAAAAGCGAATCCGGCAATGATCCGGCCATTGGATTCAGGATCAGGAACATCCCCGATCCTTCCCTCAGGAATCTGAAGAGGGTCAATATAGTTTCTGGAATTGCTTATGGCAACTACACCAAGAGCTCCTGCTCTTCTGGCATTGCCATGAATCAAACTCACATGGCCATGGCCTACGGCTATTTTCCCGGCAACATCAACCCCGGCTATTTCCCCGGGAGTACCCGAACCGACCCAAACCAGTTCAGCCTTAACATCGGCACTGTTACTGCCCATGGTAAGCTGAAACGCATTATCCCTGTAGGATACCAGCTTCTGCCGTTGCGGAGAGACCTCCCACAACTCTCCTTTGATCCCGTTCCAGGTAAGTTCGGTCCTTGCCGGAAGTCTTTCAAGCCTGGCACCAGGAACACCATACCAAAGAAGCTTATCTAAAAAGTAATCAGCTTCATAAAAAGTGGTGCGGTACTCTTCGGGTCTCCGGTTCTTTGTATATCCTCCAGTCTCCATTATGGTTTTCCAGGCAGTCTCTCCTGATGCTTCACCTATGATTTCATTCATTTGCGCCTCAGGAAGCAACGTCCAGTAATGCCATGGAGTATATTGTCCCTTTGAAACGGAAGTTGCAGCTATAAAACAGAATAAACACAATAATACCTTAATTTGAAGTTTGAATTTCATGATAATATGATTAAATGATTAAGTAAATAAAGTAAATATTTTCTAACGGAAGATACCTCTTTCCCTTTATTGGAAATTTTATATCCTCGCTATTCCTCAAACGGGCATTTATCCTATTGTCGTCCATGGCACCGGTTTTGTAATTAAGTTGAAGAAATGATGACAGAAGGCAATCGGGAAGATCCGGTGGTTTACTGCCGGTTGCTGTCCCTGTTTATCCTGTCACGATGCGCCAGTTTATCGTCTACATAGATCTCTACAATATACCTTCCGGGCTCAAGGTGTCCTATGTCAAACTTTATAGTCCCTTGCCTGAAGCTCTTATATTCATGGGGAGCAATCACCTCACCATCTTTAAGGAACTTCACCTGCAATTTTGAATCAAAAGGTAAAAAAGCATCTAGGTCAATATCACCCGTCGTTCTCCTGGGATAAAGAAAAAACTCAAATTTACCAGGAGACAGCCTTAATGTATCCGTATAAACCTCGTTTGGCTCACACTGCGCAGGGAGCCGCTGGTAAATTGTATCCCTGCTGCTGTCAATAAGAAAAATATGATTATCCTCCGGTTTATTGTTTGTCTTATATTGTACCAGAAAAGTAAGCGGCATTTCCTTGGGGGCATGAAACCCGGATGTAATGGTATTATCGTAAGGCCAGTCATCAGTCCGGCCATTGGGTCGCAAGAGGCTTACTTCAAAGGTATTCAGGCCTCTCTCAAAATCTATTTCGCCGGGCAAAACCAATCTCTCAATTCCGTTATGATTTAAAAACCCCTCCCATGTATAATTTCGGGTCTCAAACCCTTTTGTTCCATAAATGATAGTCACCTTCCTTAGCGGCTCGCTTCCAAGGTTGCGAAATTCAATTACCGGATTAAAACTGGCCGGATTTTTTCGCGAAAACATATCTTTATTACCCGGCACTATAACCCTTTCTATGGCAACATCATGCTTTGGGTTTGGTTTTTCATATTGAAACAGATACGCACCAATTACCTCCCGTGCCTGGATATTATCTTCGGCAATATATGGCTCCATTAAAAATTCAATTGTATTTATCCCGGGCCCTGCATCAATATCGATAATATCCGGTTCCTGCAAATCACCGGGACACCAGTGCCCCCGGTCATGAATCCATGTTCCCCCCTGCGGATACAGAGGATTGGAACCACATTCCTTCCATAGATCCCTGCGATCTATCATTACATTATTAAACAACACTTCTCTCCAGCGACTACAAAACTCACTGCACAGCCGGGGCCTGTCGGCTCCATGTCCGGTATGCTGAATACGGATACGGCCAAAATCAGCCGATTCATCAAACTCGAAGTTAAATGGCTTCAGGTGGTTCTCAATAGGATCATCCGGATGCCCGTAAGGAAAACTACCGCTATATATTTCAGTTACAGAAACGGGATTGGCAACCGGTGGTCCGTGTAAAATTTCAAATTCAACGGTAAGAGCCCAGCCCAAATTTTCAGGTTCATATCCCGAATGCATATAATCAATCTCAACACTGTCGCGTAAAAGAATCGAAAAATCAGTAACATCAACTTCCCAGGCAAAGCTCCAGTCATCTTTAAAGCTACTTCCATATGGAGTTATCATGCGGCCTATCTCTATATCTCTAACTTCACCGCTAACCCCACCAGTCCTGCGTAAATAGATAAAATCAAGGTAATCCCAGTGAGCAATAGCCATTGTGTCCGGATGACCCAGTGTAAGATGCATTATAATTTTGCGGATGTCCGTTTCCGGGGAAGGAAAATTACCCCAGGCGGAGAATGATTTGATACCTTTGGAAACATCCGTGTTGATGGTAACGCGGTCATGAGTTTTAACAAACGATCTGAAGGGGAGCTCGGAAATCGCTAACCCTTCAGAAGCAACAAACATTAAAATAAGAACTCCGAAGTATTTACCTGAAATCATAATTTCACTTTACTAAGTCTATTTAGTCTGTCCATAATGTCCGCCTGCTGCGTTACGCTCGTGAAAAAGATCCAAAAATACCTAATAAAATTCATAAAAACCAAGACCCCGGATCACCGCGGCTTCTCTATTTGCGGTCTGCTGCCATTTATAAGGACATATCTAAGTATGAGTTTTATGCCTGCTGAATATCTCCCGATCAATTGACCACCTTCCTCCTCCTTTTATCAGGAGGAACAGGCTGCCCAGCCACATGGCAAAGTCAGTCCGCATTTCATGCGCCATGCTCCAGAATCCGTA